>NZ_JABXXP010000050.1 GCF_013376155.1 Nguyenibacter vanlangensis | reverse complement strand
CGCGTGCCTGCCAGGACCAGGACGGTCAGCAGGCCGTTCGTCACGCCGCGTTCCGCTGGGGCGGCGCGCCGTCCGGCTTCTCGCGCGGCGGCGCGCCGGTCAGGTCCATCACCCAGGGATAGAGGGCGGCTTCCTGGACGTCGTAACCCAGGTTGAAGACATGGGCGCTGCGCGGCCGCGCGCGGGCGTCGGCGTAGTAGCTGCCGAACAGGCGGTCGACGAAGAAGCTGGTGATGCCGTAATTGCCGTCCTCGTGATGGAAATGATGCAGGACGTGGCGCTGTTTCATCTTCTGGATCCAGCGCATGCGCGGCTTGTAGTTCAGATGCTGGATGCAGTGGAAGAATTCGTAGATGCAGGTGACGGTCAGCCCGGTCCCCATCGCGGCGGCGGCCCCGCCGAGATGCCCGATCGAATAGCCGACGGGCAGGGTGATGAGCGCGATCGTCGGCAGGGTGTTCAGCGGCGAGCCGAACAGCACGTCCAGCAGATGCGGATCCTGGTGATGGTCGAAATGGATGCGCTTCCACAATGAAGCGGTCCATTTCATCCGGTACAGGAAGCGCCCGTGCAGGATGAAGCGATGGATCAGGTACCACGCGACCGGATAGATCGCGATGACGGCGCCCATGGCGACCGCGGTAGGCAGGATGCCCGGGAAATGGCGGCCCAGCATCGCGAAGCTGGCCACGGCCAGCGCGATATAGAGCAGGATGGTCGGATAGGTCAGGTAGGCGATCCACAACTGGCGGAGATCCATCTTGCCCAGATCGAAGCTCCGCCCGGTGCGGAGGGACCCATTGCGCAATGTCGAGCCGATCATCTCTCTTCTATCCTCAGCATCACGACGCCGACCGCGCACGTGAAGATCACGACGCCTGGCAGGGTCGCCAACAGTGCCGGCAGCGTGCCGGCATTGCCCAGGGCCCGCAGCAGTCCCTGGAACACCACGAACAGCAGGCCAGCCCCCAGGCACCAGACGGGCAGCCAGCTTCGCGTACCCGTCCGCGGTGGGATATAGACCACCGGCAGCGCCAATAACAGCATGACGACGAAAGTCAGCGGGGTTAGCGCGCGATCCAGCAATGCGGTCCGAAGATAGCCCGGCGGCTGGCTGGATGGCGCGCGGCCCTGCAGCATGGAAATCGCCGCCGCGGCCGATAGCGGCGGCGTATCGGCCGCCAGGCGCATCACCTGCGCCGGGGTCAGCGGATCCGGCCCGTCCAGGTCCCGTATCGGGCCGGATGGCAGAGCGGCGGGCCGGACCGATACGGAGGCGACATGCAGCCCGCGGCCGAGGCCGCCGATCCAGTGTCCGTGTGCGTAACGGGCCGAATCGAGATGGCTGGCTTGCGTCAGCCGCCCGGCCGCGTCGCGCCGATACAGATCCACCTTGCAGAGCAGCCGCCCGCCCTCTGCCGCATAGCCGACATCGACCAGCGTCGCGCCGCTACGGAACCAGAATCCGTGCCCGGCTTCGGGATGGGGGTCGGTTTCGTTCCACCATTGCGCCAGCACCAGTTCGGTGCGCGGCGTGACCTGGTCGTCCAGCACCATGTCGGCCAGACCCAGCCCCAGGACGGCCGGCAGGCACAGCGCGACCAGACCGGGCGTCGACAGGCCCGCCGCCCGCAGGATGGCGATTTCGCTGTTCGTCGTCATCTGGACCAGCAGGAGCAGCGCGCCGATCAGGACGGCCAGCGGACAGATGGTGCCCAGCAGCATCGGCGCGCGCAGGAGCGTGAAATAGAGCACGCCGCCGAGCCCGAGATGCCGTTCCAGGATCGGGGTCAATTGTTCCAGCAGCGCCAGGATTTCCATCAATGCAACCAGGATCGCGCCCGTAGTGGCGACGCGCAGCACCAGCTCGCGCGACAGATAGAAGAGCAGGACGCGGGACCTGCGCGACGACGTGGGGACCGTGGCGTGCCGCATCAGGACGGGCCGGTGGCGGGACGCCGCCGCCATGTCCATGCCCATATCCATGCCTGGCCGGCCCCCGCCGATCCTGCGCGGCGTAGCGCCAGCCAGGTGCAGGCGCAGCAGAACAGGGCATAGGGGCCCCAGATCGCCGGCCATGGCGACAGGCCGCGGCTGGCGACCAGGCTCTGCCCCAGTTGCAGCGCATGGTCGAACCCGACCAGGCTGACCGCCGCGATCGCCAGGCCCAGATTCTGCCGCTGCCGCTTGGCCAGGCCGGCCAGGGCGCAGGCCAGAAGCGGGATGAACGGAATGGCCATGGCGCGCGCAAGGCGGAAATGCAGCTCGGCCAGCAGGTGGGACCGCCGGATGGCGGGATCATGGCCGCGGATCGCCCGGCGCAGTTCGGGCACGGTCAGTTCCCGCTCGTCATTGCCGCGCGGGCGGAAGGCGCGGGCCGTGTTGCGCGTGCGGAACAGGCGGGTCGTGCTGTCGAAGAGCGTCAGGGTCGGCCGGCCGTCGTCCCGGTCGGTGACGATGATGCCGTGCGCCAGGTCCAGGCGTACGACGTCGTTGTCGCCAGTCATGAGCAGCCGGCCGGCGGCGGCGGTGATATCGCGCTCCAGCCCCGGGCTTCGTTCGCGCAGGAAGACGTGGAACAGGCGCGTGCCGGCCCCCTCGACCTGGTCGGCGGTCAGCATCAGCGTGCCGCTGGGCGTGGCGAACATCCGGCTTTGCAGGTGCGGCGCCCACCCGGCATGGCTGGCCAGGTACAGCGCCTGGCGGAAATCGTAGCGGGCATAGGGCTGGATGAAGCCGTACAGCGCGAAGCTGATCGCCGCCAGGGCCAGGCCGGAGGCGACGAAGGGACGGGCGATGCGCAGCAGGGACGTACCGCCGGCCATCAAGGCGTCGATCTCGTTGTTCTGGCTCATTCTCCGCACGACGGAAAACACGCTGACGCAGATCGCGGCCGGCAGCGCCAGCCCCAGATAATGCGGCACCAGGTCGGCCAGCAGGCCCGCGAAGACCTTCAGCGTCCCGCCATCGGCCGCCAGGACGTCGAACAGGACCAGCAGCCGTTCCAGGAGCAGCGCGGTCATCACGACGCCCAGCGAGATCGAGAAAGGGGGAAGCATCTGCGCGATCAGGTACCGGTCCAGCGTTCCCGGAAGGATTCGCCGGACGGAAGGAGGCCAGGACGGAGGAATGAGAGACGCGCGCATCATGGCGTCCAACACATACGCGCCGCGTTCAACGGACTCAAATCGCACCGGGCTCAAAACTCAAAATCGCACGCGGGCGGCTCTTTCCGTCTCGATCGACCAGCAGGGCAGTTCGCGTACGGCGTGTCCGGGGGCGACGATGCGGCGGCGGATCTCGGCCCGGTAACCCCGAGTGGTGGCGGCGACGTCGATCCGGTGCCATGCCGCCGCCCGTTCCTGGCGCCTGGCGTGCATCGATGCGGAAGCGATGCCCAGGACCGGAACCAGCCCGTCGGGCCCGGGCAGGGTGGACATGCAGGATATGTGCGCATGGCCGTGCAGGACCATTTCGGCGCCCGTCCTGGCGATCGCGGCAGTGAACAGGCCGGCATCCAGCAGCGACTTGCGGTGCGATACCAGGCCGGTGATGGGCGGATGATGAATCATGACCACGCGGAAGCGGCCCTGCCGCCCGGCTTCATGCAGGATATCGGCCAAGCGGGCCGCCTGGCTGGCACCGATCCGTCCGGCGGCGGAGAACCAGGCCATCGGCCGTGCCGAATTGACGCCGATCAGCGCCAGCGGGCCGATATGGCGCAGGTAAGGGAAACCGTCGGCGTCCGCTGCCATCCACGGGGCCCACTGGCCCAGCGTCTCGGACCACGATTCGCGGACCAGCATGTCGTGATTGCCGGGAATGGCGCAGATCGGACCCGGCAGGCGCGTATGCAGCCATTCGGCCGCCTGCCGGCATTCGGCCGGCAGGCCCAGATTGGTCAGGTCGCCCGTCAGCGCCACGACATCCGGAGCCATCGCACGGATATCGGCGGCAACGGCATCCGCCACCGCGCGGTCATGCAGGAAGCGCCGCTTGCAGCGCCAGGAGATCTGACTGGTCATCCGCTTGTTCAGCAACGCCCTGGCCGGAACGCGCAGCCTGTCATGCGGCAGATGCAGGTCTGAGAGATGGGCCAGCGTGATCTCGGGCAAGCAAAGCACTCCTGTGGCCGGCGCAGGCGGGCGCGGGGCTTCGTGGACGGGGCATCGATGTTCCCGCCTTGCAATGGCGTCTGGAACGCGGCTTATGAGCCTACGAATGTACGACGCACAGAAAAAGGCCGGCACGGCGTGAGCGAACCGTTTGCCCTGATCCATAATTCGCGCAGTCGGCGCAATGGGGTGGAGGATGGCAGTTTCCGCAAGCGGGCGGCCCGCGCGCTGGGGCCGCTCTTCTTCCATTCCACCAGCCGGACCCTGCTGCCCGAGGCGGTGGCTGAACTGGCGCGGCGCGAGGTCGGGGTCATCGCCGTCGATGGCGGGGATGGCACGGTCAGCGACGTCATGTCGGCCATCCATCGCTTCTACCCGACGGATGCGCTGCCGGCGCTGGCGGTCCTGCCGTCGGGCAATACCAACCTGATTGCCGCCGATGTGGGGTTCGGCCTGCGCGGCCGCGCGGCGCTGGAACGCCTGACGGTCATGGCGCGCGCGGGCACGCTGCGCAGCACGGTCGCCCGGCGCGACGCGCTGGCCATTCGATGGTCCGATTCTACGCGCCCGGTAGCCCTGGGCATGTTCCATGGGGCGGCGGCCTTCACAAAGGGGGTTCGCATCGCCCACCGGCCGGCCATCCTGAACCGGTTCTCGCACGATATCGCGGTCGCCGTGGCCATCGCGTCGTCGCTGGGACGTCTGATGTTCCGCTCCACACGCCGCAAATGGCTGGCTGGGAATCCGGTCACCCTGGCCGTCGGGGCGGAGGCGCCGCGGACGATGGACTGCTTCCTGTTCATGGCCACGACCCTGCGTTGCCTGCCGCGCGGCATGTGGCCTTTCGCCGCGCGGCAAGGGGCGGACGACGGAGCAGGATTGGCCTACTTGAACGTGCGGGCCTTTCCCGAGCGGCTGCTCGCGGCGACATGGGCTTCGCTGCGGGGCGAGACGCCGGCCTGGCTGGACAGTGCGCCGGCCTATGAACGGGGGCGGGCCGACTGCCTGTCGCTGCGGATCGACGGGTCCTTCGTTCTGGACGGCGAAATCTGGGATTCCGGCCCGGATGGGCGAACGATCCTGACGGCCGGCCCGCGTTTCGATTTCATCCGGGGGGCGTGATGGGGTCCGATCATTCCGCCATGGCGGCGGCAGGGCGGGTGGGGCACCTGCTGGCCGGTGAACTGATCCAGCCGGTCGACCCTGCCGTCACCGATTTCGTGGCGCGGCTGGTGGGCGACGCGCCGGTGCTGGGGGTCCTGTTCTATGGCTCGTCATTGCGGCAGGCCGATCCGGACGGAATCCTGGATTTCTATGTGGTGGTGGCGCGCCAGGCCGACTGGCCGCGCGGCCGTGTGGCCAAAGTGGCCAACGCTTTGCTGCCGCCGAACGTGGAATATCATGAAGCGACGGCCGGTGGCCGCTTTCTGCGCGCCAAGGTCGCGATCGTCACGCTGGCGCAGTTCCGGGCGCTGACCGGTCGCGGCACGCTGGACACCACGATCTGGGCCCGGTTCTGTCAGCCGGCGCGGCTGGTGTGGGTGCGGGATGCCGATGCCGCCGATGCCATTCTGGGCTGCCTGATCCGGGCGGTTGCGGTGGCGTCGTGGTGGGCGGCCTGTCTCGGCCCCGTGCAGGGAACGGCGGAACTGTACTGGGATGGGCTGTTTGCCCGGACATACGGTGCCGAACTGCGCGTCGAAACGGCGGCCCGGGCCCGCAGCCTGCTGGACGGCCGGGTGGCGCGCTACCGCGCCCTGCTGGAGGCGGCATGGCAGGCATCGGGCCTGTCCTTTACCCAGACGGGTGACCAGTTTCGTCCCGCGCTGCCGGCCGCGGTCCGGGCGCGGGCATGGCGGCGGTGGGCGCGGCGCAGCCGGCTCGGGCGTCCGTTGCACGTGGCGCGCCTGGCCAAGGCCGCGTTCACCTTCGCCGGAGGGGCGGGCTATATCGTATGGAAAATCCGCCGCCATTCCGGGGTCGAGCTGCGGCTGACACCGTTTGCCGAGCGCCATCCACTGCTCTGCCTGCCCCGGCTGTTATGGTCGCTGCACCGGGCGGGATTGTTTCGGCGGACGGAACAGCGGGACGGCAGCCCCTGACCAGGCCGCGCCTTACTGCCGCAGGCCCAGTTCGCCGGCCACGGTGGCGAAGACGTCCACCGCGCGGTCGATCTGCGCGGCACTGTGCGTCGCCATCACCGAACTGCGCAGCAGCGGATGCTGGTCCGGCGTCGCGGGCGGCAGGCTGAGATTCACGTAGACGCCCAGATCCAGCAGCCGGTTCCAAAACTGTACCGCCTGCGCGACGTCGTCCAGCACTACGGAGACCACCGGGCTGGCCTGCGGGCCGGTACGCAGGCCGGCGGCATTCAGCCCGGCATGAAGCCGGCGAGCATTGTCCATCAGAGCGTGGCGCAGTTCGGGCCGGCTTTCCAGTTCGCCCAATGCGGCCATCGTCGCCGCGATGACGTCGGGCGGCAAGGATGCGGTGAACATGTAAGGGCGCGAGCACAGGCGAATCAGGTCCAGCCCGTCATGGTCCGATACGCAATAGCCGCCGACCGTGCCCAGGCTTTTGGAAAACGTGCCGACCACGAAGTCGACATCGGCTTCGACGCCGTCGGCTTCCGCCACGCCGCGGCCGTGTGCGCCCATGACGCCGACCGAATGGGCCTCATCGGCCAGCAACCATGCGCCGGTCTCGCGTTTCACGGCGGCGAATTCGGCCATCGGCACGACATCGCCCATCATGGAATAGATGCCTTCGACCACGATCAGCTTCGCTCCCGGCGTGCCGTCCAGGCGGCGCAGGCGCTTGCGCAGGTCCTCGGGATCATTATGGCGGAACCGAATCACCTGCGCATGGCCCAGGCGGCTGCCGTCATAGATGCTGGCGTGGCTGTCGGCATCCAGCAGCAGGTAGTCGTCCTTGCCGGCCAGGGCGGAGATCACGCCCAGATTGGCCTGGTATCCCGTCGAAAACACCATGCAATGGCGTCGCCGGAAGAACCGGGCGATGCGCTCCTCCAACTGGCGGTGCAGGCCCTGGGTCCCGTTTGCGATCCGCGACCCGGTGGTGCCCACGCCGTGGGTGCGCAACGTGTCGATCGCGGCCGTGACAGCGGATTCGGACTGGCTGAGGCCCAGATAATTGTTGGTGCCGAACAGCAGCGTCTCGCGTCCTTCGATCAGCCCGACGGTCGAGGAGACCGGCCGCTCGATGACCACGGCAAACGGATTGCGGCCGCCACCCGCAGTGACGGCGGCCAGCGAACGGGCCAGCCCGTCATACTTGCTGAAAATCGACATCGGGATCAGCCGCCGTGTTTCAGCGACACGATGCAGGCGGCCAGGTCGTCGATGGTCCGGATATCGGCAAGCCGGTCGAGCGGCACGGAGACGTCGAGCGAATCCTCGATCTCCATCACGAAATTCATGACCGCGAGTGAATCGAACGCCAGGTCCTCGACGATCTTGCTGCCGCCATCGATGTCCCGGGGAACCTTCGGATTGGCCAGCAATGTCTGGATGATCAGGGCAGAGACCTCTGCCGTCGTTTCACTCATCGATGTCTTCCTTTTGCAGAGCTGCCCGGTTACGCGACCGAGGCAGTCTCGGCAATGGTTTCGAACGCGCCGGACAGCAGCATCGCCTTGGCTCGGGCACGCGTCAGCTTGCCGGACGAGGTCTGCGGCAGCGTGTGCGGCGGAACGAGGATGACCGACACGTCCACGCCGTGCTGACGCCGGAAGAGATTGGCAGCCTCGGTCCGCAGCAATTCCCGTGCCTCGGGGGTCGAGGCACGGCACTGGATCAGGGCCACGACCTTCTCGCCCGCTTCCTGGTCGATCGAGAACACCGCAACGTCACGGCTGCGCAGGACGCCGATTTCGGTTTCCGCGGACCATTCCAGATCCTGGGGCCAGATATTGCGGCCATTGATGATGATCAGGTCCTTGGCGCGTCCGGTCACGACCACCTGCCCGTCGAGCATGTAGCCGAGATCGCCGGTATTCAGCCATCCCGCATCGTCCAGCACGCGCTGGGTTTCCTGTGGCTGGTTGAAATAGCCGCGCATCAGGCTGGGGCCGCGGGCGAAGATGGTACCGACCTTGCGGTCCGGCAGGGCCTGGCCCGTGGAGTCGCGGATTTCGAGTTCATGTTCCTCCAGCACCTTGCCGCACAGGACGAAGGTGCGCAGCGCCTGGCCCGGGTCGTCGGAGGGGCGGGCGATCCCCTGGGTCTCCAGGACGCGCAGATCGACCGTATCGGTCTGGATGCCCGATGCCAGCGGAACGAAACTGATGGCCAATGTCGCCTCGGCCATGCCGTAGCTGGCGGTGAAGGCTCGGCTGTCGAAGCCCGAGGCGGCGAAGCGCTCGGCAAATTCTTCAAGGATGTGGTGACGGATCATGTCGCCGCCGATCCCCGCGATTCGCCAGCAGGACAGGTCCAGGGCGATGGAGGTGGCGCGCCGGGCGCACAGTTCGAACCCGAAGGAGGGGCTATAGGCGATCGTGCCGCGGTTGCGGCTGATCAGGTCCAGCCAGACATGGGGACGGCGGGCGAACTCCCGCGTCGGCAGCATATCCACGCTCAACTGGCAGGTGACCGGGGTCAGGAAGAAGCCGACCAGCCCCATGTCGTGATAGAGCGGCAGCCACGAGACGCAGCGATCGCCGGTATCGCGCACTTTCAGGCCGTCGCGCGCGATCGCGCGGGCATTGGCCATCCCCGAGCGCTGGGTCACGGCCACCCCCATCGGGAAGCGGGTGCTGCCCGACGAGAATTGCAGATAGGACAGGTCGTCGGGGTTCACGGTCGGCAGGGCGAGGTCATCCGCCGGCAGGGCCATCAGTTCGGCCGGCCGGCCGCCGAAGCGCAAGGTGAAGCCGTCGATAATCTCGTCGGTCCAGGATGCGATGATCTCGGGAATGATGACGGCCGACGCACCGGCGCTTTGGATCATGCCGCGCAGCGTGGTCACGTAGCCCTGGCGCCCGCCGAAAGCGACCGGCAGAGGCATGGGGGCGGGGATCAGTCCGGCATACTGGCAGCCGAAGAAGATGCGTGCGAAGTCGCCGTCGCTCTCCGCCACGATGGCGACCCGTTCGCCCGGCCGCAGACCCAGGGTCAGCAATCGGCGCGCGACCTCATGGGCCTGGGCACGCAGGGTGCGGTAGGGCAGGGCCTCCAACAGTTGGCCGCGGCCGGAATAAATATTGAATCCGGCATTCCCTTGGGCCGCGTAATCCAGCGCGTCGGGAAATGTTGCGAAATCACCCAGGCGGCGTGCCTGACCAGAATCTGTCGGAGTCGGAAGGCGTATCATGTCAGGCAATGAATCTTCCACCTGGAACTATCGAATAAACGGTGTGTCATGAACGGGAACAGCGTTCATGACACGCCTCCCGAAGAAATTCCACGATGGCGTCCGCGCCACGCGGAGCCGTCGGACCCGGGCCGTCCAGCCCGAATGTGTCGTATATATACGATTCTTGCCGCTCTAGGAAATCGGCATGGGTTCTAAAGGCCTGTTCCAGGTCCGTTTCCAGCGTCGCCGTGCCGTGGCTGACACGCCCGAGAGACCAGAAACGGTAATCGGGATTGCCTTGCCAATCTGTCTCATGGGCATCCAGGAACAGGCAGGGGCGCGGGCGAAGCAGAAACTCGGCGACCTGGCTGCTGACATCGCCCAGATAGAGATCCGCCGCCATCGTGTAGGTCATGTCGATGCTCTTCGGACTACCTGGATCGATCAGCATATGGGGTATTCCGCTGAACCGGCGCACGATCTCCGCTCCCTTGCCGCGATGCGCGTCGAACAGCCGGTAATGCGGTGCGAAGACAAGGTTGTACCGGTTCTGCCGGGCAAAATAATCCAGAACCTGCAGCCCGAATTTATGCCATGAAGACAGGCGCGTATTGAAATGCGGATTATACAGGATTGTCGGGCGTCCATTTCCGAACAGCGGTGCTGCGTCGCGATGCAGCAGTCGCACCATGTCGAATTTGGCGTAGACCCCGGTGACATACCGTCCGGGGCGCAGCGCCTCCTGCATCAGCAGTCGGCGTTCCAGTTTTTGTCCCGCCATCAGAATGAAGTCGAAATGCCGGACATCCCGCGCGAAGCCGATCGCCCGATCGCCCGCGCCATGTCGCGTCCAGATCAACCGGGGCCGACGCACGCCCATGTGCCGGAGATGGAGCGAGGTGCGCTCGGGAACCACAATGGCTTGAAAATTATTGAAATAATTCGTGTTCCATAGAAGCGCGGCCAGCTTGGTCAGGACGCTGGGACCGCGACGAGCGAGTCGCCGCCGCAGAGAACCGGGCAACGCAAGCCGATCGAATGTGATCTGTGATTCGGGATAAAATCCGGCCAGATGACGAATATAGGCTTCATGTTCCGGCGTCAGGCAAGCGACATGGACGGCGAAGTCCGGATGACGGCGAGCGATCTCCAATGCGATGGGCAGCGCGTGCAGCGTCTGGTGCGGCTGTGCGATGAAGGGGAAGACGATCCGCGTCAATCCGATGTTCCATGGCCCGGTGTGGCCGCGCGGCGGGAGGGGACAAGGGCGGGACAAAGGCGAGGAGCCTGTTCTGTTGGCGGGCTGTCCTCGCCATAGTTTCAGATAGGGAGGCGGGCGTAAAAGGGGGAGGGTTGGCAGGACCGATATCCGCACCGATATCCGCTGCTCGAAAGTGGCGGTTTCCCTGGAGCAGGGGGGCGATCGTCGTCTTTTTTCGTTTTTTTCGACGCCTGTCAGTTGACGGTGATGAGTGTGTTGTGTAGATCGCTGTTCACCGCTGGTTGGGGTTTTGGAGCCTTGACGGAGTGGCTAGGTTTTTGCTAGTGTCTTTGGCCCTGCCGGGGCTGGGGGTTTCTGGATAGGGACCTGGGCTCATTGACAATTGAAGAGAGAAGAGAACGGAAGGGATATGTTGACGGCGTCCTGGCGGTTTGGGCTTTGTGCCTGGATTGTTTAGGGGATTGGGTGCCTGGTTTGTTTC
>NZ_JABXXP010000049.1 GCF_013376155.1 Nguyenibacter vanlangensis | reverse complement strand
GTTGCGCCGCGATCGGCGCCGGCAGCGGGTTGCTGCTGGGTTCCGTGCTCGGCGCCGCGCGCGGGCGGCAGACCGCGCAGAGTTTCCAGCATCGTTATGACGGCGCCTATGCGCAATGCATGGTCGGCAATGGCGAGCAATTGCCGCCGCCCCCCGTGGCCTACACGCCGCCGCCCGCGATCGTCTATCCGCCCCCGGCGGTCCTCTACCCCGCGCCGTGAATAAAAAACGAGAACCGCCGTCGCATCGGCACGGCGGCTCCGTATCACGGATCGGATACAGCGTCGGAGGACCAGATAACGATGTTTCGGACTCTTTCGTACCTGGGCGGATTCGTCGCGATCTGTGGCGTGGTCATGTTGGCCATGAACGCGTTGGCCGGAGCCGCGCGGGCGCAGTCGCCGGACCCGCAGCAGGACAGGCGTCTCGCGAGCTTCCAGGCGGCGGACACCAATCGGGACGGACGGATTTCGCGAGACGAATTCGAGGCTTTCGCCCGCGCACGGATCGCCGCGTCGGGCGGGATGCGTGCGGCGATGTTCGGCCGGATGGATCCGGACCAGCAGAAAGCCCGCCTGGAGGAACGTTTTTTCCAAATGGATGACGATCACAAGGGTTATCTCACGCCCGCCGATTGGCATCCGCAATCCTGAGCGGGCACGCCGTGCCGCGTGTCCGCTTTCTTTCTTCTGGAGACAAACACGATGTTCGATCGTTTTCCGAAGTCCGGCCTTTCGGCCGCAGCCGTTGCAACCATGCTGTCGGTCGCGTCGGCGCAGGCGGCGACGGCCACATATTGGGGGCCGCGCGGCGGCGTGACGGTGCATACGCGGGGTGCCGGACCATGCTGCTACCGCCCTCATTGGGGCGCCGTGGCGGCCGGTGTCGCCGCGGGCGCGGCCCTGGGTACGGCCGTGGGCGCGGCCGCGAGCCACCCGCCCTATGCTTATCCGCCCTATTACGCCTATCCCGCCTATGTCGTGCCGCGTCCCGTCATCTATCCCGCGCCGGTGGTGGTGCGTCCCCCGGTCTATGTCTATCCCTTGCCATGATTTCGGCCGAACGTCGCCCCTCATTGCCGGAGACGTGGGCGGCGCAGATGCGCATGACGGCGGCGGGCGGCGCCCTGATCGTGTTGTCCGGCTGCGCGGGGGCTCATGTCGATGGGCCGGCGACGGCGCGGGATGTCCGGCCGGTCGCCCCTGTCGCGGTGGACGTCACGTCGCGTGTGGTCCCGACATCGGCAAATGCGGGCGCGATGGACAGCACCATGAGCGCGCTTGTGGCCGGACTCGTCCAAAGCCTGCGGAAAGCCCATATCGCCGCGCATCCAGCTTCGGGCGATGAGGCGCCGCCACATGAAGCGGGCCGGGAACTCGCCCTTGTCGTCGATGTCTCCAGATTGCAGTCCGGCAATGCCTGGACGCGGGAATCAATATTTGAGTGGCCTGCTGATCCGAGAAATTCTCATAAGAATTTCTCGGGCAGGACACTGGTCGGCTTCGGCGCCGGGAAGAGCTGTCTGCAAGCGCATGTCATGCTCGTCGATATGCGCGGGGTGCGGCTGGACGCCCTGCTGGACTTCACGGTCAGGGCGGATAGCGGCGCGATGCCCGGTGTGGCCGTCAGTGCCTGGAATCCGATCGGCCTAGAGCATTTCCACCGAACACCGGTTCAGTGGAAATGCTCTAGGTTGTTATTTTATCGAGCATCTTCACCCGTTCAAACGAGTCCGTTTGAACGGGATCTGCTCTAGCCGTCCATGGCGGGGTCGCGATCACGCGGGAAGCCACCGGCGACGGTCACGAAAACGCCGACCGGACCGTCAAGGCGATCGTCAAAAGAATGGTCGGATATTACCGGGACAATGGGTGGCTTTCCGCTCCGCCAAGCAGCGGCTGAATAGCAGCGGCTGAATCATCGTGAATGATCGACAGGGCAAGGGCCCGTCTCGGGATGGCGGAATTCCGACCGTTCGCGCGGTATGCCGCCTCCGAAATTCATGAGACGAATTCTCGTCTTGAATTTCGGAGATCAGCCGGTCGTGGAGAGGCGGTTTTACATGGCCGTTCAGTCCTGCGCGACCTGAAGCTGCTCGAGGTCGGCGATCAACCCGGGTCCGGTCGGTTCCCATTCCAGCCGCCTGCGCGTGCGGACGCTGGAGGCGCGCATGTCGAGCGCCGCGAACATGGCGAACCGTCCGAAAAACGCCTGGGCCTCGTCGGGCGCGATGGACCGGACCGGCAGGTCGAGGCGCCGGCCGATGGCGTGGACGATATCGCGCATCGTCACGCCTTCCTCGGCCACCGCGTGATATATCGCGCCGGATTCGGCCTTCTCGATCGCCAGCCTGTAAAGACGGGCCACATCGCGGACATGCGCCGCCGGCCAGTGACTCGCGCCGTCGCCGACATAGGTGCAGGCGCCTTTCTCGCGAAATATCGCGATGAGGGGCGTGATGAGGCCCTGCCTGGCCGTGTCATGAACCTGGGGAAGGCGCATGACCGAGGCGCGGACGCCCCGTGGGAGCAGCGCAAGCGCCGTCTGTTCGGAGACGCGCGGGAATGGGAAATCCGGCGGGATCTGGTCGTCTTCGGTCGCGGCGCGACCCGGCTCGGCCAGTCCCGCCAGTCCCCCCGTGACGATGAGGGGCCTGGCGGAGCCGGCGAGCGCGGAGCCCAGGGCCTCGATGGCGCGACGATCCGTTTCGCAACTCGCCGCGAAATTCGACCAGTCATGGACGAACGCCAGGTGGATGACGGCGTCCGAGGCTTCGGCCCCGGTGCGCAGGCTGTCGAGATCCGCGAGCGTACCGCGCTGGATCTCGGCGCCGGCGGCGGCGAGGGCGTGGGCGCCTTCTTCGGAACGGGCCAGGCCGAGGACGTCATGTCCGGCGGCGATCAGCTCCCTGACCGTGGGAAGGCCGATGAATCCGGTGGCACCGGTAACGAATACACGCATGGGTAATGTCTCCCCGTTTCAGGCAGGACAAATCTCGTCCCGTGCCCTATGCTGGTAAAGTAGTGACGTTATCATATTATAAAGAGTACCAGGATGAGCCTGCATCCGGCCGGCGAGAAGCGCCTCGGCACGTATTTGAGGGACCGTCGGGCGAAGCTCGACCCGGCTGCCTTCGGCTTTCAGCCGGACCGCCGGCGCACCCCCGGCCTGCGCCGCGAGGAAGTCGCCCAGCGGGCCAATATCAGCCCGACCTGGTACACGTGGCTCGAACAGGGGAGAGGCGGCACGCCGTCGGCGGACGTGCTGGACCGGATTGCCCGGGCGCTGATGCTGACCGATGTCGAGCGCGAGCATCTGTTCCTGCTCGGGCTGGGGCGGCCGCCGGAGGCGCGCTATCGCAAGAGCGACGGCGTTACGCCGCGCCTCCAGCGGGTGCTCGATGCGCTGGAGTCGAGCCCCGCAATCATCCGCACCGCGACATGGGACGTGGTGGCCTGGAACAAGGCGGCGACCGTCATGCTGGGGGATTACGGCGCGCTGCCGCCGACGCGGCGCAATATCCTGCGCACCCTCTTCCTCGATCCGGGCGCCCGCGCGATGCAGCACGATTGGGACAGCGTGGCGCGCTTCGTGATCGGGGCTTTCCGGGTCGATGTGGCGCGCGGAGGGGCGGCGGACGAGATCGCGCCTCTGGTGGATGAACTCTGCCGGCTCAGTCCCGAATTCCGGACGATGTGGCGCGACAACGGCGTCAGCGCCGCGCCCGGCGAGATCGTCAAGCATATCCGGCATCCGCTTCTTGGGCCGTTCGCCTTCGAATATTCGGTTTTTTCGGTCGATGGGCGCCCGGACCTCACATTGGTCGTCTATAACCCGGCGACGCCGGAAGATGCCGAAAAGATCAGGTCGTTGATGAAACGCGGCTGATGATGCCGGGATCGTCGTCGGGTAGCAGGCCGCCGAACTGGCGGCCCGGCTGGGCCGGACATCTTCGTGATCGCCGGCCATGGCGTTCGGCGTGGGCGCTCTTGTTCCGGTGCCGCTATTCCGATGTCGCGCCGGCATGGCCTGCTGCGGTCCCGTCGAGCAGGGCGATGACGGGGGCGGCCATGGCGTCCAGCATGGCGGGTTCGGGGCGGAGGCGGGCCATGACGCGGATGCCCAGCACGAGCGCCAGCAGATGGCGGGCCAGGATGTCCGGGGCCAGCGGGGTGGTGGCGATCGTGCCGTCGGCCTGGCCGGCCGCCACGCGATCGCGGAAGAAGGATTCGATCCGGTCCAGCCGGTCGGTCACCGCCTGGCGGCATTCGGGGTCATGGGGCGCGATCTCGAGCGCCGTGTTGACCACCAGGCAGCCCCGGCGGCGGGGATCGGCCAGCGATTCCGCGATGATCGCCTGGAAAAGTCCCATTATGGCCCGGTGCGGCGGCTGGCCGTCCGCCTGCGCGATGTAGCGGCGGACGGTGCCGTGTTCGGAATAATGCCGGAGCGCGCGGCGGAACAAGGCGCGCTTGTCGCCGAAGGCATTGTAGAGGCTGGTGCCGGTGATCCCCATGCTGTCGGCCAGGTCGCGTACCGACGTTGCCTCGTACCCCCGGGTCCAGAAGCAGTCGATCGCGGCCGCGAGCGCCGCGTCTTCGTCAAATTCCCTCGGCCTGGCCATGTGCGGCAATGCGCTCCGTTCCGGTTTTGTCTTTCTTGAATGATTTTAGATCGATCGATACAAAACGGCAAGGTTCCGGCGGGACCGGTCTTCGCCGGGTGTTGGAGTGCCCTGGTGGACTGCCCTGGTGGACTGCAAGGAGATGCCATGATCCGGTTTTATTTCCATCCCACGCCCAATCCGGCCAAAATCGCCCTGTTCCTGGAAGAGACGGGCCTGGAATACGAACTGGTGCCCGTCGATACCCGCAAGGGGGAGCAGCACGATCCGGCCTTCCTGGCGATCAATCCCAACGGCAAGGTGCCGGCGATCGTCGATACGGATGGTCCCGGCGGAAAGCCGGCGCGGGTGTTCGATTCCAATGCCATCCTGCTCTATCTGGCGGAAAAGACCGGGCGGTTCCTGGGGGATGCCGAGGATCGGCCGGATCTGCTGTCCTGGCTGTTCTTCATTGCGACGGGGGTCGGGCCGTTTTCCGGCCAGGCGGTGCATTTCCAGCATCACGCGCCGGACAGGCTGGAGTACGCGGTCAATCGCTATCGTCGGGAGATCGCGCGGCATTACCGCGTGCTGGACCTGCATCTGGCCGGGCGCGACTATCTGGTGGGGGGCGGCTATACGATCGTGGACATGGCGGCCTGGGGCTGGATCCGCATGGCGTCGCGGGTGCTGGCGGTGCAGGACGATCCGCTGGCGCCCTTTCCCAATCTGCGGCGGTGGTTCCTGACCGTCGATGCCCGGCCGGCGGCGGCGCGGGCGCGGCAGGTGGGGCAGGGGCATGATTTCAAGACGGAAATCGACGAGGCGGCACGGCGCGCGCTGTTTCCTTCGAATTATCCGGCGGATGATCCGGCGGGTGCGTGACGGAGGGGACGGTGATCAGTCGCCGGCGGTGCGTCCCGAGGTGAGTGAGGCGGGCAAGGCGGTGCTGTTCGGGCAGAGGGCGCCGCAATCGAAGGAGGCGGGGACCTGAAGGCCGCAACCCGAACGCCGGACGGGCTGCCGCGTTGTCGCGGCACGTCGCGCGCGGGTTTGCGCAGGATCAAGGCGGGGCGGGCCGGGCACGCGTAGAGGCGTGCATTGCCGAAGCGGCGGGAGCCGCGCGGCGATCAACTGGCGGAGCGATGTCATGAAGGCGTTCGTCTATAACGGTCCTGGCCGGATGGCGGTCGAGGAGCGGCCTGTCCCCGAGATCCGCGATCCGGGCGATGCGGTGGTGCGGATGACCAAGACCACGATCTGCGGCACCGACCTGCATATCCTCAAGGGCGATGTGCCGACCTGCCTGCCCGGTACGGTCCTGGGGCATGAAGGGATCGGGGTGGTGGAGAAAGTCGGCGCGGCGGTGACGGCGTTCAGGCCGGGCGACCGGGTGCTGATCTCGTGCATCTCGTCCTGCGGCAGATGCGCCTATTGCCGGCGGGGCATGTTCTCGCACTGCACGACGGGGGGCTGGGTGCTGGGGAACCGGATCGACGGCACGCAGGCGGAGTTCGTGCGCACGCCCCATGCCGATACCAGCCTTTATCCGCTGCCGGACGGGGTGGATGAGGAGGCGCTGGTGATGCTGAGCGACATCCTGCCGACCGGGTTCGAATGCGGGGTGCTGAACGGCAAGGTGGCGCCGGGGAGCACGGTCGCGATCGTCGGGGCCGGACCGATCGGCATCGCCGCGCTGCTGACGGCGCAGCTTTATGCGCCTGCCCGGATCATCATGATCGACCTGGACGCGAACCGGCTGCAGACCGCGCTGCAATTCGGCGCGACGGACGTGGTCGATAGCGGCCGGGGCGACGCCGTCGCGACCGTGATGGCGCTGACCGAGGGGCTGGGGGTCGATACGGCGGTCGAGGCGGTCGGCATTCCCGCGACGTTCGAACTCTGCGAGGCGATCATCGGCGCCGGGGGGACCATCGCCAATGTCGGCGTGCACGGGACGAAGGTCGACCTGCATCTGGAACGCCTGTGGGACAGGAACATCACCATCACCACCCGGCTGGTCGATACGGTCACCACGCCCATGCTGCTGAAGAGCGTGGCATCGCGGCGGATCGATCCGGCGCGGCTGGTGACGCATCGCTTCACCTTCGACAGAATTCTGGATGCCTATGCGGTGTTCGGCCATGCGGCGGAGGAAAAGGCGATGAAGGTGGTGATCTCGGCCGCCTGACGCAGGGTCCGGGGACGGGGTCGCCGGGCGGGTCCCTGGACTGGCCCGGTGCTCGGTGGCCGCGGCTCACATGGCCAGCAATTCCTGCTGCGCGTGCGCGGCGATCACGCCGTGGCGGTCGGGGTGCAGGCCGGCGACCGTGACGGTGAGGCCGCGTTCCTGGAGTTTGGCGAGGGTCTTTTCCAGCATGCCGACCGAGGTGATGTCCCAGAAATGGGCCTCGGTGACGTCGATGACGACGGTGTGGGCCATGGTCTGGAAGTCGATCGCGTCATAGAGCAGGTCGGCGGAGGCGAAGAAGAGCTGGCCCTTGACGACGTAGCGGTCGGTGCCGTCCGTGCCGTGGCGGGTGATCGCCACCAGGGCCATCACCCGCCAGGCGAAGAACACGCCGCTGAGCAGCACGCCGACCGCCACCCCGGCCGCCAAATCGTGGGTGGCCACCACCACGCCCACCGTCGCCAGCATGACCAGGCTGGACAATTTGGGGTGGCGCAGCAGGTCGCGCAGCGATCCCCATGCGAAGGTGCTGATCGACACCATGATCATGATGGCGACCAGCGCCGCCACCGGCACTTGGGCCACATAGCGGTGCAGCAGCACCATCAGCGCCAGCAGGAACGCGCCGGCGGTGAAGGTGGACAGGCGTCCGCGCCCGCCATAGCGCAGATTGCCGACCGTCTGGCCGATCATGCCGCACCCGGCGATGCCGCCGAACACTCCGGCCAGGATGTTCGACAGGCCCAGCCCGGTGCATTCCATGCGCGGATCGCCGTGGGTGTCGGTGGCGTCGTCGACCACGCGGGCGGTCATCAGCGATTCCAGCAATCCCACGGCGGCCATGGCGATCGCGTAGGGCAGGACGGTTTCCAATGTCGCGACATCGAGTGGCACGTGCGGCAGGGCCAGGCCGGGCAGGCCGGCCGGCAGCGCGCCGAGGTCGGCGACCGTGCGGACCGGCATGCGGTGCCACATCGTGATCGCCGTCAGCACGACGATGCAGACCAGCGGCGAGGGGATCGCGTCGTTCAGCCGGGGCAGCAGATAGATGATCGCCAGGCCCAGCGCGATCAGCGCGTAGCTGTGCCAGGTCGCGTGCAGCATCTGCGGTACCTGGGCGGAGAAGATCAGGATGGCCAGCGCGTTGACGAAGCCGGTGCGGATCTCGGCCGAGACGAAGCGCATCAGCACCTGCAGGCGCAGCAGGCCGAACAGCATTTGCAGCAGGCCGGCCAGCAGGGTCGCCAGCAGCATGTAGGGCGTGCCGTGCCGATGCACCAAAGCGGCGGCGACCAGGGCGACCGAGCCCGCGGCCCCGGAGATCATGCCGGGCCGGCCGCCGGTTATGGCGATCGCGACGCTGATGACGAACGAGGCGTAGAGCGACACGGCGGGCGAGACGCCGGCGACATAGGAAAAGGCGATCACCTCGGGGATCAGGGCGAAGGTGCCGACCATGCCGGCCAGCACCTCGCGCAGCGGGGCATGGGCCCACTGTGCGCGGTACGCTGAGAATTGCATGAGGGAGAAGGGTCCTTTGCGCGTGATGAGGGGATGTCGTCGTTTCGCGGCCCGACGCGGCAATGGTCCCGCGACTCTAGGGGCGGGGGGACGAAAGGGCAAGGCAAGGCCGCGGCGCGCCGTGCGGGCGGGATGAAGTTTACTTTGCGATGTTCCTATTTATTGCGGAACGACCGGTGTGGAACGCTTCATCGCGATCGAAGCGGGCGGGAACGATGGCGGAAGGCGGGGGGATGCGGCTGGATCTCTTTCGGAGCTTGTGGGGCCATGGCGGGTCGTGGGCCGAGGCGATCGCCGAATTGCGCGCGGCCGGGTTCGACGGAATCGAGGCCCGCGTGCCGGCGAGCTTGGCCGAGGCGCGGGAGCGGGGACAATTGCTGCGGGATGAGGGCGTGCCCTATATCGCCATCGTGCTGACGGGCGGCGGGGTGATTCCGGACCAATCGGCCGGCGTGGCGGCGCATCTGGCGGATCTGCGCGACGGGCTGGAGCGCGCGGCCGCGCTGGCGCCGCGTTTCGTCAATGTACTGGGCGGATGCGACCGCTGGTCGGCGGCGCAGCAGGTGGAGTTCATTGCCCGCGCGCAGGAGATCGCGCGCGCGGGCGGCGTGAGCTGCGTCTTCGAGACGCATCGCGCGCGGATCCTGGCCACGCCCTGGGTGACGCTGGAGGTCGTCCGGCAGCATCCCGACGTGCTGTTCACCACCGATATCAGCCATTGGGTGGTGGTCAGCGAGCGCCTGCTGGATGATCCGGCCGATGATTTCGGCGCGTTCGTCGCACGGGTGCATCATATCCAGGCTCGTGTCGGCTATGACCAGGGACCGCAGGTGCCGCACCCGGCGGCGCCTGAATATCGGCGCGAATTGCTGTTCCACCAGGACCATTGGGAACGGGTCTGGCGGGCCCAGCGGGCCCGGGGAATGGCGGTGACGACGATGACGCCGGAATTCGGCCCGGACGGGTACCTGCACCGCCTGCCCTTTACCGGGACGCCCGTCGCGGATCTGTGGGACCTCAATGCCTGGATGGGGCAGGCCGAGCGGGCGCATTTTTCGCGATTCATGTCAGCTTGCGCGCAGGATGAAGACGATGACGACAGAGCATGATCCCTTGACCGCCCGCGGGGATTTCACGGCCATACCGGTCGTCGATATCGCCGGCTTGTACAGTGCCGATCCCCAGGCGCGCGCCCGGGTGGCGGCGGCCCTGGGGGAGGCCGCGCGCAATGTCGGGTTCCTGTATATCTCCGGCCACCAGGTCGCGCCGGAGCTGATCGGGAATGTGCGGCAGGCGGCACGGGATTTCTTCGCCCAGCCCTTCGACGACAAGATGCGCCATTATATCGGCGCGTCCGCGACCCATAAGGGCTATGTGCCGGAAGGCGAGGAGGTGTACGGCACCGGCCGTCCCGACCGGAAGGAAGCGTTCGACATCGGCTATGAGGTGCCGGGGGACCATCCGCTGGTGCGGGCGGGCACGCCGCTGCTGGGGCCGAATGACTGGCCGGCGCTGCCGGGGTTCCGCGCGGCGGCCCAGGCATATTACCAGGCGGTCTTCGCGCTGGGGCGGACCCTGTTTCGCGGCTTCGCGCTGGCGCTGGGGCTGGCCGAGGGATATTTCGACGACCTAGCGCGCTTTCCGCCCTCCAAGCTGCGGATGATCCACTATCCGCATGATGAGGACGCCGAGGACGCGCTGGGAATCGGCGCGCATACCGATTACGAATGCTTTACCATCCTGCTGGCCGATGCGCCGGGGCTGGAGGTGCTGAACGGCAAGGGGGAATGGATCGATGCCCCGCCGGTCGAGGGGGCGTTCGTGGTGAATATCGGCGACATGCTGGAGGTCATGACCGCCGGGGCGTTCGTCGCCACCGCGCACCGGGTCCGCAAGGTGAAGCAGGAGCGCTATTCCTTCCCGCTGTTCTATGCCTGCGATTACCACACCCAGATCCGGCCGCTGCCGGCCTTCGCGGTGGCGGGGCAGGCTTATGAGACGATCACCATCGGCGAGCATATGTGGGCGCAGGCCCTGCAGACCTATCGCTATCTCGGCCGGCGCGTCGCCGAGGGGCGGATCGCCCTGCCGGACGGCGCGCGGCGTCCGGCCAGCTTCGGCCATCTGGGCAAGGCGGGAGCGTAAGGCAGGCGTTTCGGCGCGGGCCGGGTCAGCAGGTGGATTGCAGGATCCGGCGGAAGGTTTCGGCCATCAGGCTGGCGTGGGAATCCCGCTTGACCAGGAAATGGAACTGCGTGACCAGCGGCAGGCCCGCGCAGTTCAGGCGGCGGAACTGGCCGCTGGCCTCGAGCGGGGTGGCGAAGATTTCGGGCAGGAAGCCGATGAACTGGCCGGTCAGGATCAGCAGCGCGCGCGCGTCGATATTCTCGGCCGAGGCGGAGAAGGTGAGGGTGCGCCGCGTGTCCTCCCAACCCGGCGCGGTGGCCGCGTCGGAGACTTCGATCAGGCGGTGGCCGTCCAGCATGTCGAAGGTGATCGGGTCGTCTGCCCGGGCGAAGAGCGGGTGCCGGCGGCCGCAATAGAGATGCAGCGTTTCGGTGAAGAGCGGCGTCGTCTGCAGGTTGGGCTGCGCGTGCGGGCGCAGGGTGATGCCGGCGGTGGCGCGGTCGTCGAGCACCGCGTATTCGATTTCGTGCGACGCGGTCGATCGGAGGTCGATGACGACGTCGGGGTGGGCCGACGCGAAGAGTTCCAGGGCCCGGACGATGCCGGTCTCGCCATAGACCAGCATGTTGTCGGTGACGTAGAGCGTGAAGCGGCCCGACAGGATGCCGCTGGCGGAATTGACCCGGTCGCGGAACCGTTCGATGTCGCGCAGCAGGTCGGTGGTCGCGTCCAGGACCTGCGCGCCTTCGGGCGTCAGGGCGAAGCCGCCGCGCCCGCGCTTGCACAGCTTGATCTTCAGGCGGTTTTCCAGCGCCGCGATGTCGATGCTGATCGAGGATTTGCTTTTGCCCAGCGCCAGTTCGGCCGCGGCGAAGCCGCCCTTCTGCGCGACGGTGCGAAAGACGCGCAGCAGGCGCAGATCGACTTCGGCGAGCTGGCCGCTGAAGGCGGCGGCCGGGCGGACGGCCATGCGCGCGGTCGGTCCCTTGGTCGTGGTTCTGTGCATCGTGTGGAAATTATGGGTCAAAAGCCGGTTCGCGCCAAATCGCCGAGCCAGATCCTCAGGCCAGATCCTCGGGCGGTGCCCCTGACACGGGGTGGGGCGTGCGGTAGGGTGATCGGACCGGTGTCGGAACGGGGTGGTGGTCATGCGGGTGGGGCTGGGTGGTTTCTTGGTGTTTTCCCTGCTCTTTTTCCTGGCTCCGGGGCGTGGGCCGCGCGCGGCTGAGAAGGCCGGGCCGATGCCGGCGGCCGCGCGG
>NZ_JABXXP010000048.1 GCF_013376155.1 Nguyenibacter vanlangensis | reverse complement strand
GTCAGCGCCGTCCTGCAGCACGGGCAGGCCGAACGCGCCAGCACCACCGGCTCGCCCCGGGGAAGGCGCCAGGCCAGCACGCCCAGGAACGACCCGACGAAGGGCGCCAGCAGCAGGGGCAGCCAGGGGGCGCACAACATCGGCGGACACGGCATCGGCGGGCAGGTCAGGGGTTGCAGATCTGCGTCGCCGTGTTGGCGGTATTGCCGCTGGAGCCGGCCGAACAGAGGTCGTAATCATGGCCGGGCCGCTCGGACGGGTTGCGGTAGATATAGGGATGGTGCCAGGGGTCCAGCGGATCGCCCCCTTCCTTGACGTACGGGCCGTTCCAATTGTCGGCCCCGGCCGGGCGGGCGACCAGCGCGTGCAGTCCGTCCTCGGAACTGGGATAATTGCCCATGTCCAGCCGGTACAGGTCCAGCACCTGGCCCAGGCGCTGGATCGATTCGCGCGCCACCGAATTCTTGGCGCCGCCCAACTGGCGCAGCGCGGCGGGCGCCACCAGGCCGATCAGCAGGCCGAGGATGGCGATCACGACCAGCAGTTCCAGCAGCGTGAACCCGTCGTCACGGCCGCGCGCCGGGCGTAAGCGGGGTGTCGGGCCCGACAAGGAGAACTGCGCGGATTTCGGCATATTGAACCTGCTTTCCTGTGATATGGGACGAGGTGCGTGCATCAGGGCAGGCATCGAACAAAGGAAGGGCCCGGCCCCGTCATGGCAATCGCGTACCTCGGCTGCATGGCGCTCGCCGCTTCGATTTATCATCTGCCCCCGCGTGTCCTGCCATCGATCCAGGCCGTGGAAGGGGGGTGGAACGGCTTCGTGCATCACAACGCGAACGGCACGGATGACCTCGGCGTCATGCAGGTCAATACACGCTGGATCGATCCGATTGCAAGGTTCACCCATGTCGCGCCGCTGGTCGTCTACCGCAATCTTCTGGAGCAACCGTGCTATAATATCAGCGCGGCGGGGGCGATCATGCGCCTGTACCTGAACGAGACGCATGGCGACCTGATGCGCGCGGTCGGCGATTATCATTCCCATACCGCCCTGCTGAACCAATCCTATCAGGCGCTGGTGCTGGCCTGGGCGCGGCGGTTGTTCCGCCCGGCGCGCCAACCCGTGGGGCGCCGGCCGTAAAGGGCGCCCCTGTCACCGGGCCGGCGTCGCCACGCGTATCGCGCTGAATCGGGTGCTGCCGCCGTCGGAAAACAGCGAGACCCGGTCGCTGCCCGCCGGGGGGAAGATCAGGTCGGTCATGCGCAGCACGCCGCCATTGGCGAAGAGTTCGACCGAACTGCGATCGACCACCAGATGCAGCGACACCACGCCGCCCGGCGCGGCCAGATGGGCGATGTGGACCAGGCTGAATTTGGGGGAAAACCCGACATTGCCGGAATGGCCGCGATCGAGGGTGAGATTTCCCTTGGCGAAATCATAACTGATCACCGTGCCGGTCCTGCCGTCCGGCGTCTGCCGCACGACGATCCCGGCGCGTGCGGCGCCGCCCCGCCGCAAGGTCAGACGGATATCCATGACGTCGCCGCGGACGGGCGCGCGCCATGACTGTCCGCCGCCCACGACCCGGTCGCGATAGGTGGCGACACCCTGCCGGCGCACCCAGTCCTCATACGAGGGCGCGGGGGTCTGGACCAGCGTCGGCCGGCCCTCGACCGTCTTCAGCGCGAGTGCGACGGGCAGCGTCATCTGCCCGCGCCAGGGCGCCGTCGGCACCGCGTCGGCGTAATCCCAATTATTCATCCAGCCGATCAGCAGGGGCGCGCCGGGTCCGGTATTGGCGAAGCGGGTCGTCGCATAGTGATCGGCGCCGTGGTCCAGCCAATCATAGGCGGCCGGATCCGACCCCGCCGGCGGCAGCGAATCCGGCGTGAAGGTCACGCCGTCGAACCGTCCCACGAAATATTGCACCCCCGATCCGCCGGCGATGCTCCAGGGATTGACGCTGACGATCATCACCCAGCGCTTGTCATGGGCGTTGCCGTCGAGAGGAAGCGAGACCAGAACCGGCATTTCCCACAACATGCCGGGCTTGCGATAGCCGGACGGCTGAAAATCGCTGAGAAACGACCAGTGCAGCAGGTCGGTCGAACGATACAGCTTGACCACCTGGGCGTCGCCGACGACGGTGGCCATGACCCAGCATTTTCCGTCGGGATACCAGAAGACGGACGGGTCCCGAAACTGCCTGGAGTCCGGATGCAATGTCAGGATCGGGTTATGGTCGTAGGGTCGCCAGCTTGCGCCGCGATCCAGGCTGTAGGACAGCGATTGCGCCTGCGTGCCGTCGGGGTGGGCGGGATTGTTGTAGAAAACCGACGTATGGAATGCGAGCAGCGGCGGCGCCGAGGCGCTGCCGAGGCCCGAGCGGTTCTGCCGGTCATAGATGACGGAACCGGAGAAGATATCCTCGTTCGCCGTGGCGGGGATGGCGATGGCGTCCTCATGCCAATGAACCAGGTCGGGGCTGGTCGCATGGCCCCAGGACGTGTGGCCCCAGACCATGCCGGCCTGGTTGTACTGGTAGAAAAGATGATAGGTGCCATCAAGCAGGAACGGGCCGTTCGGGTCGTTCATCCAATGGGCGGCAGGTGAAAAATGCAGTGCCGGCCGCCATTGCGGCGTCTGCCCGTCCTGCGCCCCGTCCTGCGCCCGCGCGGCCATGGGCAACAGCGACAGCAGACATGCCGCCAGAATGCGGCCCCAGCGCGCATGGACGATGCGCCGGCCGGCCGTTGATCCCACGTTTTTCATCCTGCGTGACATACCCTATTCCATGAACCCGAAATCGAAAGACCAGCCTGCCCCAAAATTGCTTCGGGGGACAGGCCGGCCCATTCTTGCTGCGTTGACCTGGTCGCTATTGAGCCGCGTTGACGAAGGATG
Organism: Nguyenibacter vanlangensis; assembly: GCF_013376155.1. Taxonomy (GTDB): domain Bacteria; phylum Pseudomonadota; class Alphaproteobacteria; order Acetobacterales; family Acetobacteraceae; genus Gluconacetobacter; species Gluconacetobacter vanlangensis. The sequence continues at coordinate 9,055 of NZ_JABXXP010000048.1, read as the reverse complement.
TGACGCTGCCCGTCGTACCCTGGCTGACCTGCATGTTCTGGCTGATCAGATCCTGGATGAAGCCGGCGATGTTGATGTCCGCCCGGTTGGCCGGAATGTCGCCATAGCCGCCCAGGCCGCCATTGCCGTAACGCAGATCGACCACCGACGCATCGGACCGGATCCGCAGTCTCACCGTCGGTGACAGCGTGCCGCCACGGCGATCTTCGACCGTGTCGATGAAGGATTCGACCAGACCGCCCGGCATCACGTAATGCGAGTAGGACTGGAACGCCCGCGGATTCTGCAGCGGGTTGGGAGCAAAATCCGTGCCCGCCGGCGTGTTGAGGTCCGTCGGGTTGCCCATCACCAGGCCGCTGCCATAGTTCATCGGCTGGAAGTCGCTGCGGATACCGTTGCCGACGAAGCCGTACACGCCATCCGGACCATCCACGCCCGCCGCATAGGTCGAACGATGGCTGATCGTGAAGATGTAGTATTTGTCCTTCCTGATATAGACCTGCGGGCGCTCGGTCTGGTCGTTGACGCAGTTGGCCGAAATCAGGGGCGGCAGGAACGTCCATTTGGACAGCGACGCGTCATCGGCAACCGCCAGGCCGATCGTCGCCTTCTGGTAATAGGCCCCGCTATCCAGAACCTGCTGCAGGGTCTCGGCATTCGGGTCGCCCGGACGATAGCCCAGGTCGGCGTCGGTGCAGTTCGGAACGCCGAGCTGGCCGGCGGTATTGCCCTCGAACACCATGTAGTTCACGCCGGGATGGTTCGGGTCCTCGAAGGTGAACGGATCGCGGAAGTTATAAAACGGGTTCTGCGCCCCGTTCTGGTACAGCACCCCGTCGGGACGCAGCAGCGGCGTGTGTTTGGTAAAGCCGGTGAACCAGACATGGTTGAAATCGGCGTGGATCCGCCCCAGGGTCTGGGTGATCACCGCCTGGGCGGGGGTGATGTCCTGCCCGGCCGCATTCCGGTTGAACGCCATGTCGGTGTAGAATAATGATACGCGGTTGCCGTTCGGGTCCAGCAGGCGCATCGACCCCGACCATTCCGCCGTCATCGTGTAGGTCGTGCCGGCGAAGACCTGTTCCTGCGCGCCCTCGGGGATGATGTGCCCACCATAGATCCAGCCGCCATTCGCCGGACGCTTGTCGGCCGGAATGCCGGCGCGGCGGTAGAAGAAACCGATCCGCGCATGAACGTGACGATCGTCGAAAGTATAACCGGCATTCGGGTCGGCGGTCAGGCTGAAGATGACTTCCCAGCCGTTATAGCTGAACTGGTTGGCATGCTTGTCGATCAGCGTCCAGGTGTCCCACACCCAGACATCCGGGTTGATCAGCGGGAAATCCTCGGGGATATCCGGCATGACCAACTGCCCGGGCAGCGAGTTCTGGCCCGCCGCGACCGACGGGTCGGAATGCGCCTTGATCTGCATCGCGTCGGCGCGCGTCCAGCGCGACGTGAAATCCGCATCGGGCGCATAGGCCTGCTGCGTGTGGATCGTCGGCAGCGGGAAGCCGGGCACACCCTGCGCAAACGCGGTCTGGGCCCCTATGGACGCGATGAAGGATCCAGCCAATGCCATTTTGAGCATCGGTCTTTTTTGGCGTTCGTTCGCCATTGCCATTCTCCTGAAGCAAGACACTCCTGTGGCTGCGGAAATATTCCGCAGCCCTGCAATCATCGAAAAATCGTTGATATATAGAGACTTGCCCTCTCTCACCGCCCCCTTGAGCGGCGCCGAGAAGATCACGAAGAATTTATATTTGCCAATTTCTGCCGAATGACAATCTGATGACAGAGCCTTTCCGGCATTTTATTTCAAATCAAAAACAATATAATGTACGCCTTGAGATTAAATATGTTTATTTTTTACGACTTATTAATCACATTGCGAACGCGATAACGCGCCAGGATATTCTGGTTTTTAAAAAACTGGTTTTTAAATACGGAAAAAGCTGCGTCCAACACGGACGTGGCCACCCGGATACCCGGATATTCGAGCACGCGAAGAGCTTCTACCCGATCGCGTCTCGCGGCAAGGGAACGGCATGACGGACCGAATAGTTCCCGGACCCCGATAAATCAACAAGAGGACGCCAACGCGAGGCATGCGGGCGATTCGGCATTTGCACGTTCCTTGCCCGTGATGATGGGTGCGCTCCGTGCGGGCCAAGCGTGACCGGCGACGTGTGGAAGCGCGCCGCCTCTTCCATACCCGAGGCGAACGAGAGACGCTGCGTGACCGGGGTCACGGCAATGACCGGAACATGGGGGTGAGCGGAAAAATATGGAAACGAACAGTTTCATTCATTTTCGTTTTTGCGCGAACAGAAGGATGTTAACAAATTCCCATCGGCAACGGCTCCGAGCCGGGCGCCTGATGAATTTGGCATGATCCGTCCAAGGAATTTTGAAATGTCCCGATATCTTCTGACGATTTCCGCCGCGACCGGGGTCCTTCTCACCGCTCTGGCCGGCAGCGCCTCGGCCCAGGTTCCGGCCAAGCCCGCCGATGTCCAGGCCGGCACCTATCAGGTCGAGTCCAGCCATACGCAGATCGGCTTCTCGCTGCTGCATTTCGGCTTTACCAATTATTCGGGCCTGTTTTCGGGCGTGTCGGGCAGCTTGACGCTCGATCCCAAGAACCCGGCGGGATCGGCGCTGAACGTCACCATCCCCATCGCCTCGGTCCAGACCACCAGCGACAAGCTGACCGGCGAACTGAAGGGCGCGCAGTGGTTCGACGCCACCCAGTTCCCGAACGCCACCTTTACCTCGACCAAGGTGACGGTGACCGGCAAGGGCCGTGCCGTGGTGACCGGCAACCTGACCATCCGCGGCATCACCAAGCCCGAGACGCTGAAAGTGCGCTTTATCGGCGCGGGCGTGAACCCGCTGGACAAGAAATACACGGTCGGGTTCGAAGCCACCGGCACGATCAACCGCAGCGATTTCGGCGTGAAGATGTACGTCCCCTATGTCGGCGACGCGGTGGATCTGCGCATCGCCGGCGCCTTCGAGCGTCAGGGCTGAGCCCGTCATGCCGGCCAGTTCCGACAAGGCCGGCACGGCCGGCCGCTACGATCCGGTTGCGATCACCCTGCATTGGGTGATCGCCGCCGGAATCCTGACCCTGATCGGCATGGGCCTGGTCATGGACCACCTGAAACTGCCGCCGATGCAGGTCTTCAAGCTCTATCAACTGCATAAATCGATCGGCATCACCACCATGCTGGCGGTCGGCCTGCGCATCGTCTGGCGGACGTTCCACACGCCCCCTGCCCTGCCGTCCGGCATGCCGGACGCCGAGCGCCGGGCCGCGCACGGGGTGCATTGGCTGCTCTATGGCCTGCAGGTGCTGCTGCCGGTCAGCGGCTGGGCGCTGGTCTCGGCCTCGGTCTTCAATATTCCGACCGTGCTGTTCGGCGTCGTGCCCTGGCCGCATCTTCCGGTCCTGGCCACGCTGCACGACAAGGCGCCGGTCGAAGCCGCGCTGAAGACCCTGCATCACTGGAGTGCCTGGATCCTGACCGCGATCATCGCCCTGCATGCCGCCGCCGCGCTGCGCCATCATTTCGTCCTGAAGGACGACATCCTGCGGCAGATGCTGCCCGCCCGCCGTCGTGCCCCCCGTTCAAACCCCGTCTGACAGGCTTCGCTTCCATGCCCCATCCTGCGTCTTTCCCCATTCCTTCATCCGCGCGCATCAGGGGCGCGCTGCTGGGCGCGGCGCTGCTGCTGCCCGGCGCGCACGCCCTGGCCGCCGGCTGGACCATCGATCCGGCCCACAGCACGATCGCCTTTACCGGCACGCAGACCGGCGCCAGGTTCACCGGCCATTTCAAGACGTTCGGCGGCACGATCCAGTTCGATCCGGCCCATCCCGAAGCCGGGCACGCGCTGATTACGATCGACGTCGCCTCGGCCGCGACCGGCGACGCGCAGCGTGACGAGGCCATGCCGGGCGCCGATTGGTTCGATATCGCCAAATTCCCCAAGGCGACGTTCGAGGCCCGGAATTTCCAATCCAAGGGCGGCAATGCCTATGTCGCCCAGGGCACGCTGACCATTCGTGGCGTCAGCCAGCCCGAGACCCTGCCCTTCACGCTGGATATCACCGGCGGCACCGCGCATGCCAAAGGCCATCTGGACCTGGTCCGCACGCCCTTCGGCGTGGGCCAGGGACCGTGGGCTAGCGGCCAATGGGTGGCGCTGGAGGTCGGCGTCGACATCGACATCACCGCCCACGGCGCCTGAGCCGAGACATATCCGGGCATTCGCCCATTCTTCATCCCGTCATTGACGACGGCAGCTCCTACAACAGCGGCGCCGCGCGACTCATGGGTCGCGCGGCGCTTGGCGTTTTTGGGGCCGGAAATCCATGGTGCTCGATCATGCATTTTTTGGAATCAATGCATTTCCATCATTTCCATTTAAACGATGATCGCCGCGGTCTATCTCTTCCCCTGTAGCAGGCCGATACGGCCGGGAGGCATCACATGATAGACGTCAGATCATTCGACAGCCTGGGCGGAGCCGATCATGGCTGGCTGAAGGCGAAACATCATTTCTCCTTCGCGGAATATCGCGACCCCGAGCGCGTGCATTGGGGCAATCTGCGGGTCTGGAACGACGACACCATCGCGCCGGGCACGGGCTTCCCCGCCCATCCGCACCGCGACATGGAAATCATCACCTATGTCCGCAAGGGCGCGATCACCCACCAGGACAATCTGGGCAACAAGGGCCGCACCGAGGCCGGCGACGTGCAGGTGATGTCCGCCGGCACCGGCATCACGCACAGCGAATACAACCTGGAGCCGGGCGAGACTCAGATCTTCCAGATCTGGATCATCCCCACCGGGCACGGCAAGGCGCCAAGCTGGGGGGCCCGTCCGTTCCCCAGGGAGAACCGGGCCGGTCATTTCGTCACCCTGGCCTCGGGCTATGACAGCGATGCCGACGCGCTGCCGATCCGCACCGATGCCCGCGTTCTGGGCGCGACGCTGAAGGCCGGCCAGACCGCCGAGTATGTCCTGGGCACCGAGCGCTTCGCCTATCTGGTGCCCGCTACGGGCGCGGTCGAGATCGACGGCGTGCGGGTCAATGCCCGCGACGGCGCCGCAATCTCAAAAACCGACACCCTGCGCGTCACCGCCCTGGAGGACGCAGAAATCGTCCTGGTCGACGCCGCCTGACAAGCGGCACCCGCCCGCCGGTCGGCGGGCGGGTGCTTTGCCGCGTCGCGGCACCGCCGCGACTCTGGCGAAAGCAACTCTGGCAAAAGCAACTCTGGCCGCCGACGCGCTCTTATCGCTGGACGGCAGCCGGAGTCCGTTCGGCGACGGAGCAAGAACGCCATGATCAAGATCCTGGGCATATCGGGCAGCCTGCGGCGGGCGTCCTTCAACACCGCGCTGCTGCATGCCGCCCCGCCCCTGCTGCCCGAGGGCGCCAGCCTGGAATTCCATGCCGGGCTGCGCGACATCCCGCCCTATGACGAGGATGTTCGCCAGGCCGGGTTTCCCGCCGTGGTGGCGGAACTGCGGCAGAGCGTGCGCGACGCCGACGCCCTGCTGATCGCGACGCCGGAATATAACCGGTCCATCTCCGGCGTCCTGAAGAACGCGATCGACTGGGTGTCCCGCCCGCCGGACCAGCCCTTCAACGGCAAGGTGGTCGCCATCATGGGCGCCAGCCCCGGCGCCCTGGGGACCGGGCTGGCCCATTACCATTTACGCCAGGTGCTTTCGACCCTGGGGGCCTATGCGGTGCCGGGGGCGGAGATGCTGGTCGGCAACGCCGCGACCAAATTCGACGCCAGCGGCGCCCTGACCGACGATCCGACACGCGTGCATCTACAGAAACTGCTGAACCAGCTGGTGGTGCTGGCCGGCCGGCTGCGCTGACATGCCGATGCCGGGCATTGCCGTCCGCGCGACATTGCAGGCCCTGGGATGCCGATCACGAATCCACGAGCGCGATTGCAGCCATGCCAGACCGCACGCATGTCGAGACAGCGACTTGGAGCCGGTTTCTTCCGCTATCGGCCGGTATCGGCTGGCGGTATCGGCGGAACGCCGTCTCTGAAAAGTTCGTGAGAGAGCATCCGTGTGACCGGGCCCACCGCCCAGCCGCGCATGCTTGAGAGAAGGCTGCCTGTCATGCAAGTCAAGGACGTCATGACCTCGCCGGCGATCGGGATCGCGCCGACCGATGCCATTACCGATGCCATCCGGCTGATGCTGGAACACAGGGTCAGCGGGCTGCCGGTCATTACGCCGACCGGGGAACTGGTCGGTGTCGTGACCGAAGGCGACCTGATGCGCCGCAGCGAGCTGGACACCGAGGCCGCCGTTTCGTGGTTCGGGAACCTGTTCCGCACGCCCGGCCGGCAGGCATCGGATTACGTGCACAGCCATGGGCGCCGGGTCGGTGACGTCATGTCGGAGCGGCCGGTTTCCATCTGGCCCGAGGCGCCGCTGCGCGACGCCGTCATGATGCTGGCCCTGCACAATGTCCGGCGGCTGCCGGTCGTGAAAGACGACCAGGTGGTCGGCATTATTTCCCGTTCCGACATTCTGCGCGCCCTGCTGCCCCTGATTCCGCAGGACCATGCCGTCTCGGACGACCGGAACATCCGCGAGGCGATCCTGCGGGAACATCGCAAGGTCCTGCCCTGGAGCGCGCGCACGCTGATCGGCGTCGACGTCGCGAACGGCGTGGTGGAACTGACCGGCACGGTCACGGACGATCGCGTGCGCACCGCCGCCCGCGTGGCCGCGGAAAACGTCAAGGGAGTCGTATCCGTGGTCGACCATGTCGTCTACACCAACCCCTATGAAGGCGTGACGATCCCGCCGCCGCCGCTGCTTTAGGCCGGCGCGCGCCGGACAATCCCCAGGAAACCAACCGAGAGAGCACGGGATCGGCGCCGCCGGTCGCACGCGGCTTTGGACAGGAGCAGACGATGACCCGCAATATCGTGATCGTCATTGCGGACGGCGAGCATGCGCGCTTCGTGCGGCCCGCCGAGAACCATGCCCTGCATACCGTGGATTCCTTCGATTCCGTCGTCGCGCACCGCCAGACCTCCGACCTGGGCGACGATGCGCCCGGCGCCAGCTTCCATAGCGGGTCGAGCGCCCATCATGCGCTGAATCCGCGCCATGACCGGCACCATGTCGAAATGGAGAAATTCTCCCGCCTGGTGGCAAGCCATATCAACGACCATTACCAGGGCTGCGATGGGATGGTGATCTTCGCCCCGTCACGCAACCTGTCGATCATCGTCGATCACCTGAAGCCGGACCTGAAGGGGCGGCTGGTCGGCACCGACGACAAGGACCTGGTGAAAATCCCCGACCACGCGCTGATGACGCATGTGGCGCCTTTCCGGCTGAAGCTGGGCATATGATCCGCCCATCCGCCCATCACCCGTCCGCCCATCCCCAGTCCACCCATCACTGGCCGCATGAGGTGCGCCATGACGGTGTCGTCCGACACGCTTCGCTGGTTCGACGCGATCCGGCTTGAGGATCTGCCGCTGGTCGGCGGGAAGAATGCGTCGCTGGGCGAGTTGTACCAGGCGCTTTCGGCGCAGGGCATCCTGGTGCCCAACGGCTTCGTCCTGACGGCGCGCGCCTATGACGACGCGCTGCGGGACGCCGGCGCGTGGCCTGCCCTGCATGCTCTGCTGTACGGCCTGGACACGACCTACATCGCGCTGCTGGCGCAGCGCGCGGCCCAGGCGCGGCAGATCGTTTATGCCGCGACCGATAGCGCGCCGCTGCGCGAGGCCGTCGCCGGGGCCTATCGCCGGCTGGAGGCGCAATATGGCGCGGGCGTCCCGGTGGCGGTGCGCAGTTCGGCGACCGCCGAGGATCTGCCCGCCGCCAGTTTCGCCGGCCAGCACGATTCCTTTCTGAATATCGGCGGCGCGGAGGCCGTCTTCGACGCCTGCCGCCATTGTTTCGCGTCGCTGTTCACCGATCGGGCCATCGTCTATCGTGCCAATAACGGGTTCGATCATTTCAAAACGGGCCTGTCGGTCGGAGTCATGAAGCTGGTCCGCGCGGACCGCGCGGCCAGCGGCGTCGTCTTTACCCTGGATACCGAATCCGGCTTCCGCGACGTGGTGCTGATCACCGGGGCCTGGGGACTGGGGGAGAATATCGTCCAGGGCACGATCGACCCGGACGAGTTCTATGTGCACAAGCCGAGTTTTCGCCAGGGGCACCGCGCCGTGCTGCGCCACGTGCTGGGCGGAAAGCAACTGACGATGGGCCTGGCGCCGGATGAAGGGGGCACGGCCACCCGCAATGTGCCGACGCCGGAGGCGCTGCGGGCGCGCTACTGCCTGGAGGATGACGAGATCCTGCATCTGGCCGGACAGGCGATGCTGATCGAGGCGCATTATTCCGAGCGTGCCGGCCATCCGATGCCGATGGATATCGAGTGGGCCAAGGATGCGGACGACGGCCGGCTGTATATCGTCCAGGCCAGGCCGGAAACCGTGGCCGCGCGCAAGAATGTCGCGATGCTGGAGAGCTACGCGCTGAAGGGAAGCGGGCGCGTGCTGGCGCGCGGGCGGGCGGTGGGCGAGAAGATCGGCAGCGGTGTCGCCCGCATCGTGGCCAGCCGGGACGACCTGAAATTCTTCCGCCCCGGCGAGGTGCTGGTCGCGCCGTCGACCAATCCGGACTGGGAGGCCGTGATGAAGACGGCTTCGGCCATCGTCACCGACCACGGGGGCCGGACCTGCCATGCCGCGATCATCGCCCGCGAACTGGGCGTGCCCGCCGTGGTGGGCACCGACGCGGCGACCCGGGTGCTGCGCAGCGGGCAGGCCGTCACCGTGTCCTGCGCGGGCGGCGAGAGCGGCACGGTCTATGACGGCGCCATTCCCTTCGCGGTCAGCAGGGTCGATGCCGGCCTGCTGCCGCGCCCGCGCACGCCCGTCATGGTCAATCTGGGCAATCCGGACCTGGCGTTCCGCACCGCCCTGATGCCCTGTGCCGGGGTCGGGCTGGCGCGCATGGAATTCATCATCAGC
>NZ_JABXXP010000047.1 GCF_013376155.1 Nguyenibacter vanlangensis | reverse complement strand
AGGCGGAATGGGCCGCCCGAACCGGCGCCGAACGGGCGCGGATCCTGCGCCGGGCCGCCGACCTGCTGCGCCGCGACAATGCGGAGCTGGCGCGGATCGAAACGCTGGATACCGGCAAGCCGATCGCCGAGACGTCGTGCGTCGACATCCTGTCCGGCGCCGACGCGCTGGAGTATTTCGCGGCCATGGCCGCGACGATGACGGGCGACAGCGTCGATCTGGGCGAGGCGGCCTTCGGCTATACACGGCGCGAGCCGCTTGGCGTCGTCGCGGGGATCGGCGCCTGGAACTATCCGATCCAGATCGCCTGCTGGAAGGCGGCGCCGGCGCTGGCCTGCGGCAACGCGATGATCTTCAAGCCCGCCGAACTGACGCCGCTGACGGCGGTGCGCCTGGCGGCGATCTTCCGCGAGGCCGGATTGCCCGACGGGGTGTTCAACGTCGTGCAGGGCACGCGCGAGACCGGGCAATTGCTGACCCGCGCGCCGCAGATCCGAAAAATATCCCTGACCGGCGAGGTCGGCACCGGCCGCAGGGTGATGGCCGACGCCGCCGCCACCCTGAAATATGTCACGCTGGAACTGGGCGGAAAATCGCCGCTGATCGTCTTCGACGATGCCGACGTGGAAAACGCGGTGTCCGCCGCGCTGCTGGGCAATTTCTTTTCAGTGGGCGAGATCTGTTCCAATGCCACGCGCGTCTTTGTCCAGGCGGGCATTCGCGGGCGTTTCCTCGACCGGCTGAAGGCGCGCGTGTCGGCGATGACGATCGGCGATCCGCTCGACCCGCGGACGCAGGTCGGCGCGCTGATCTCGGACGCGCATATGCACAAGGTCCTGTCCTATATCACGGCCGGCAGGGCGGAAGGCGCCGAACTGCTGACCGGCGGCCGGCGCGCGATGCGCGGCGCGCTCCGCCGCGGTGCGTTCGTCGAACCGACCGTGTTCACCGACTGCCGCGACGACATGACGATCGTGCGGGAGGAAATCTTCGGCCCCGTGATGACGGTCCTGGATTTCACCGACGAGGACGAGGCCGTGGCCCGCGCCAACGCGACCCCGTTCGGCCTGGCCGCCGGCGTCTTTACCCGCGACCTGGCCCGCGCGCACCGGGTGGTCGCGCGGCTGGAGGCCGGAACCTGCTGGATCAACCAGTACAACGTCACGCCGGTCGAGCTGCCCTTCGGCGGCTACAAGCAATCGGGCCTCGGGCGCGAAAACGGCCGCGCGGCGCTGGATCACTACACCCAGACCAAGAGCGTCTATGTGGCGCTTGGCGATATCGAGGCGCCGTACTGATGCGGGACTATGATTATATCATCGTCGGTGCCGGCTCGGCCGGGTGCGTGCTGGCCAACCGGCTGACCGAGGACGGGCGCAGCACCGTGCTGCTGCTGGAATTCGGCGGCAGCGACCGCTCGGTCATCGTGCAGATGCCGAGCGCGCTCGCCATGCCGATGCATTCGAAGCGATTCAACTGGTTCTATGAGAGCGAGCCGGAACCGCACCTGGACGGCCGCCGCATGCACACCCCGCGCGGCAAGGGGCTGGGCGGGTCGTCGTCGATCAACGGCATGGTCTATGTGCGCGGCCATGCCCTGGACTATCAGGAATGGGAGGATGCCGGCGCGGCGGGCTGGGGCTATCGCCATGTGCTGCCTTATTTCCGCCGGGCCGAGGATTGCGCGGAGGGCGACGATTCCTATCGCGGGCGCGGCGGCCCGCTGCACACGCAATATGGCACGCTGGACAATCCGCTGCACGATGCGTGGATGAAGGCGGGCGAGCAGGCTGGATATGGCCGTACCGGCGACTATAACGGATTCCGCCAGGAAGGCTTCGACCGGATGAGCATGACGGTGCGTCGCGGCCGGCGCTGGAGCACCGCGAACGCCTATCTGCGCCCGGCGCTGAAGCGCCCCAACCTGACGCTGGAGACCCATGCCCGCGCCACGCGCATCCTGTTCGAGGGCCGGCGGGCCACGGGACTGGCCTATACCCGCCGCGGCGTGGCGCACGAGGCCCGCGCGCGGCGCGAGGTCATATTGTGCGGTGGGCCGATCAATTCGCCGCAGCTTCTGAAATTGTCGGGGATCGGTCCGGCGGCGGAACTGCGCGACCACGGGATTACGGTGCTGGCCGACCGGCCCGGCGTGGGGGAAAACCTGCAGGACCATCTGGAATTCTATTTCCAGGTCGCCTGCCGCCAGCCGATCACGCTCTATTCCGCGATGTCGCCCTGGGCGCGCGCGCGGATCGGCCTGCGCTGGCTGCTGTTCAAGGACGGCCTGGGCGCCACCAACCATTTCGAAAGCTGCGGCTTCATCCGCAGTCGCGCCGGCATCCGCTATCCCGACATCCAGTTCCATTTCCTGCCGCTGGCCGTGACCTATGACGGCAAGGGCCTGGCACGGAGCCATGGATACCAGGCGCATGTCGGGCCGATGCGTTCGAAGAGCCGGGGGTGGGTGCGGCTGCGTTCGGCCGATCCGGCGGACAAGCCGAAGATCCAGTTCAATTACATGAGCCATCCGGACGACTGGACCGAAATGCGCGCGTGCGTCCGCCTGACACGCGAGATCTTCGCCCAGCCGGCCTTCGACCCGTTCCGGGGCGAGGAGTTGCAGCCCGGCGCGGCCTGCGTGACCGACGAACAGATCGATGCCTTTATCCGCCAGCGCGTCGAAAGCGCGCTCCATCCCTCCTGCACCTGCGCGATCGGGGCGGTGGACGATCCGATGGCGGTGGTCGATCCGCAGACGCGGGTGATCGGGGTCGAGGGGGTGCGGGTCGTCGATTCCTCGATCATGCCGCGCGTCACCAACGGCAACCTGAACGGCCCGACCATCATGATCGCCGAGAAGGCCGCCGATCACATCAGGGGCCTGCCGCCGTTGCCGGCCTCCAACGCCCCGTTCTTCGAGGCGCCGGACTGGCAGGCCCGGCAACGCATCGGCGGCGCCTGACCGCCCGCCGGGCATGATCCTGCTGCCATATCCATTCACACTGGTTCACGGATATGGCTCTAGCTCTTTGTTTTAACGAGCATCTTTATCCGACCGGATGAGTCCATCCGGTCGGATGATGCTCTAAATCAACACTCGGGGAGGTTGACGGCCAATCCGCCGAGGGAGGTTTCCTTGTAGCGGTGGTTCATGTCGCGGCCGGTTTCGGCCATGGTGCGGATGACCTGGTCGAGCGAGACGTGGTGCGTGCCGTCGCCGTGCATGGCGAGCGAGGCGGCGTTGATGGCCTTGACCGCGCCGAAGGCGTTGCGTTCGATGCACGGGATCTGCACCAGGCCGGCCACCGGGTCGCAGGTCATGCCCAGATGGTGTTCCATGCCGATTTCGGCGGCGTTTTCCACCTGGAGCGGGTCGGCGCCCAGGGCGGCGGCGAGGCCGGCGGCGGCCATCGAGGACGCCACCCCGACTTCGCCCTGGCAGCCGACCTCGGCGCCCGAAATCGAGGCGTTGAGCTTGAACAGGCCGCCGATCGCGGCCGCCGTCAGCAGGAAGTCGCGCATGCCCTGACGGGCGGCATCGGCCGAGGCATGGGGGCAGAAATCCCGATAATAGCGCAGGACGGCGGGAATGATGCCCGCCGCGCCGTTGGTGGGGGCGGTGACCACGCGTCCGCCCGCCGCGTTTTCCTCGTTCACGGCAATCGCGAACAGGCTGATCCAGTCCATGATCCCGTGGGCCGATCGGGCATTGACGGTCTCTTGCGCGCGCAGCCGCTCGTGAAGGGCGGCGGCGCGGCGGCGTACCTTCAATCGGCCCGGCAGGGTGCCGCCATGGCTCAGCCCGCGTTCGATGCACGCCATCATCACGTCGATGACGTGGTCGAGATAGGCTTCGGTTTCCGCGCGCGGACGCAGGGCGGTCTCGTTGGCCATGACGATGCCGGCGATGCTCAGCCCGCTTTGCCGGGTCTGGTCCAGGAGCTGCGCCCCGCTGACGAAATCGAACGGCACGTCGGGCTGCAGGTAGCCCGCGCTTTCGGTCGCGTCCTCGCGGACGATGAAGCCGCCGCCGACGGAGCAGAAGCGGGCGCGTTCCAGAAGGTTGCCCGCGCTGTCGAGGGCCTCGAACTGCAGGGTGTTGGGGTGGACGGGCGGAATGGTGTCGCGGTCCAGGACCAGGTCCGCCGCGGGATCGAAGGCGATGCTGCGCCCCTGGATGGTCACGCTGCGGCTGGCGCCGACATGCGCCACGATGCCGGCCACCTTGTCGGGATCGACGCTCTGGGGGCTTTCGCCCGTCAGACCCAGGATGACGGCATTGTCCGTGGCATGGCCCTGCGCGGTCCAGGCCAGCGACCCGTAGAGGGTGACCCGAAGCCGGGCCACCCCGTCGAGAGGCGCCAGCGCGGCGGCGAAGCGCTGTGCGGCGCGCATGGGCCCGACCGTGTGGGACGAGGACGGACCGATACCGACTTTGAAAAGGTCGAACAGGCTGATCATGCTTCTCTCGGCAAATGGCGCTCAGGCGCCCGGATAGGCGACATCATAGATCGGGAAGCGGCGGCAGAGTGACTGAACCTCGGCCTTGACGCGATTTTCGACCTCTTGGGCGGCCGGCGTGCCGTGCGCGCTGAGGATTTCGTCGATGAAGCGCCCGATCTCGCGGAATTCGGCGGTGCCGAAGCCGCGGGCCGTGGCGGCCGGGCTGCCCAGCCGCACGCCCGACGTGACGAACGGGGATTCGGGATCGTCCGGCACCGCGTTCTTGTTGGCGGTGATGCCCGCGCGCTCCAGCGCCGCGTCGGCGACCTTGCCGGTCACCTTCTTCGGGCGCAGATCGACGAGGACCAGGTGGCTGTCCGTGCCCCCGGTCACGATGTCGAAACCACGGCGGAGCAATTCGTCGGCCAGGGCCGCCGCGTTCTCGACGACGGCGCGCTGGTAGGACGCGTAGGATGGCTGCAGCGCTTCGCCGAACGCGACCGCCTTGGCGGCGATCACATGCATCAATGGCCCGCCCTGCAGGCCGGGGAAGACCGCCGCATTGACCTTCTTCGCCAGGTCGGCGTCGTTGGTCAGGATGATGCCGCCACGCGGGCCGCGCAGGGTCTTGTGCGTCGTGCTGGTGACGATGTGGGCGTGCGGGAGCGGGTTCGGATAGAGCCCCGCCGCGACCAGGCCGGCAAAATGCGCCATGTCGACCATCAGATAGGCCCCGACCGCGTCCGCGATCCTGCGGAAACGGGCGAAATCGATGATGCGCGGATAGGCCGAACTGCCGGCGACGATGATCCGGGGCCGGTGTTCGCGCGCGAGGCGTTCCACCTCGTCATAATTGAGCAGGCCGGTGTCGGGGTGAACGCCGTACTGGACCGACCGGAACCATTTGCCGGAATAGTTCGGCGCCGCGCCGTGCGTCAGATGACCGCCGGCCGCGAGGCTCAGGCCGAGTATGACGTCGCCGGGCTTGCCCAGCGCCATGAAGGCCGCCTGGTTGGCGTTGGCACCCGAATGAGGCTGCACATTGGCGAATGCCGCGCCGAAGAGCTGCCTGACGCGGTCGATGGCCAGCGTCTCGACGCGGTCCACGTCGCCGCAGCCGCCGTAATAGCGCCTGCCCGGCAGGCCTTCGGCATATTTATTCGTCAGGACCGAACCCTGGGCCTCGAGGACCGCGAAGGACGCCAAGTTCTCCGATGCGATCAATTCGATGCCGTCCTGCTGCCGGCGCAGCTCATCACGGAGGATCGCGGCGACTGCCGGATCGGTCTCGTCAAGAGGCTCGGCAAAGAAACGCCGGCGATCGCCCTGTTCCGCTTCATTGATCATAAGGTGCATGAGGCTGCCTTTCCTGTGCAAGACCGCTTTGTCCCCGGGAGTGAAGAGGCCCCCCGATGTCGCCGGATCCCGACTGTGATGCGCAAGCTGACGCGCAGAATGCAGGAAATCCTAGGATGGCTTCCATGCCGCTATCGCTGATGCAGGCGACATGAGCTTGAAGTCCTGCGACAGGACGGCACGCGCCTACCTTGTGACGTATTCGAAATAAGGTATGTCGCTTTCGTTCATGCGGGGCGCGATCCGGGTTCCTAACCTTGCAGGGTGAGGGAGTCATGATGGCGTCGGGTTGATCCGCCCTCGTCGGGGAATGTGTCGAAGGTCGTTCCATCCCGAAGGATGCTTTTTAGAATCCGCGTTACGAACATAGATCACGGAGTCCTTGGCAGCATGCGGCGACCTGCGAAAAATTACGGCGAACGTCTCTCCACGGTCCTGTTCTCGTCCACCGTCATGGTTTCCCTTCTGGCGGCCGGGCATGTGGCCCAGGCGGCGTCGCCGCACGGCCGGCACCATGGGAAGGCCGCCAAAACCGCTGCCGCGGCCCCGACCCCTGTCGCGGCGAAACACGCGATCGTCCGCGCGCCGCTGCCGCAGAACGAGGATATCGCCATTTCGGCCCGCCGGCGCGCGCATGGCACGATGATCACGGTGGGGGCCAGTGCGATCGCGCGTTCCGTGCCGGGCACGAACCCGCTGAAGGTCCTGGCGCAGCAGCCCGGCGTGATGTTCCAGTCGGACGATCCGCAGGGTGTCGATACCTGGTCGACCCAGATCTACATGCATGGTTTCCTGCAGAACCAGATCAGCACGACTCTGGACGACATTCCGCTGGGTGAACTGGCCTATCGCAACTATAACGGCCTCAATCCCGTTCAGGCGATCAGTTCGGAAAATGTCGGCCGGCTGGACGTATCCACCGGCGCGGGGGCGGAATCCGTCGCCAGCACCAACAATCTCGGCGGCTCGATCGAGTACCATTCCTCGGACCCGAAGAACAGGATGGGCGGCACGGTGGCCCAGACCTTCGGCAGCAACGCGTTGTATCATACCTTCATCCGCCTCGACAGCGGCACGCTGAACCATACCGGCACCAAGTTCTATGTGTCCTACATGCGCAACGACACCGACAAATGGAAGGGGGGCGGCGACCAGTTCTTCCAGCAGGTGAACGCGAAATTCGTCCAGCCGATCGGGGACGACAGCCGGATTTCCAGCTTCTTCGATTTCAGCCAGTACGAGCAGTTCAACTATCAGGACTATTCGCTCGATATCTGGAAGAATGGTGGAAATTACATCGACAATTACTATAACGGCAAATCCAGCGGCTATATCGCGGCCATCCAGGCTGCGCTGGGCCATTATCCCGCCTCGTTCGACGGCATCGGCGACAAGGCCGACGCGGCCTATTACGACAGCACGTCGGCCACGACCGATTATTTCGGCGGACTGACGGGGGATTTCCGCCTGACGGACAGCGTGCGGTGGAAGACCACGTTCTATGGACATGGCGAGCAGCAATACAACCACTGGACCAATCCGTTCTCTCCGTCTCCTTCCGGGGCACCGATGTTCGAAGAGGTGAAGGAGCCGAGCATCCGGCGTTTCGGCATCCTGTCCTCGGTGCAGTACGAGGTTGCCCGCAACCATATCGAAGGGGGCGTATGGTACGAGAACAACCAGTTTGTCTCGACGATGTTCGGGTATTCGCAGCCGAACGTGGTCGATGGCGTCATCCAGGGGACGCCGGTCAACCCGATCGGTTCTCCCAGCCAGGCGCCGTTCATGCAGCTTTACGGGCAGACAACGAATACGAACACCTTTACCGCCTTCGTCCAGGATACGTATAACCCGCTGCCGAATGTCGCGCTGCATTTCGGATTCAAGTCGCTGCTGAACACGTCGCGGGCCGGCGACGGTTACCTGAATACGAATTTTTACGGTCCGGGGGCCTCGGCGACCGGCACGCTGACGACCGCGCGGGCCTTTCTGCCCCATATCAGCGGCGACTGGCACTTCCTGACGCATCATGAACTCTATTTCGACGTGGCCGAGAACGTGCATGCCTATCCGCAGGGACAGTTCAAGACCGTCGCGTCGCCATTCGCGGTGACCCAGGCTGCCTTCAATTACGCGCGGCCGACGCTGAAGCCCGAAAGCGACTGGGCCTATGCGGTGGGATATCGCTATTCCGACCATTTCCTCGACGCGACGCTGCATGCCTATCACACGGATTTTTCCAATCGCCTGCAGCAGATCACGTCCGGCAATATCGTGAACCCGATTTCCACGGTCCTGAATGTGGGCAACATCACGATGAATGGCGTCGACGCCGGCCTGACGATGCGGCTGTTCCGTGGCGTGTCGCTGTACAACAGCATCAGCTACAACCATTCGACCTATGACAGCAACGTGTCGTCGCAGGGCGTAACCTATTACACCAAGGGATCGCAGGTCGTCGCCTATCCGCGCCTTATGTACAAATCGAGCCTGAGCTATGCCTATCGCGGCTTCGACGCGCATATCGATGCGTCCTACATGTCGCAGCGCAACCTGAGCTATACGGGTGACGCCAAGGTGCCGTCCTACTGGCTGGCGGATTTCGGCATGCGCTACAAGTTCGGCACTATGAGGAAATATGCCCATTCCCTGGGCTTTGTGCAGAACGTGGAACTGGATTTCAACATCTACAACCTGACCAACCAGTTCTATGTCTCGACGATGGGGGAAAACGGCTTTCCGCTGTCGGGCGATTACCAGTCGTTCCTGCTGGGGGCCCCCCGCCAGTTCTTCGGATCGGTCCGTGCGGAGTTCTGAGAGGAAATCGCGCCCCATGGCCATGACGGAGGCCAGTCTTCGGATCGTTCCTTCGGATTACTGCCAAGCCCCCGGCGCGAGCCGGGGGTTTTTGATTCAGGGATGGATCGCCTGCCCCGTGGGACGGGCGACACGTCAGGATCGGGACAGCGGGATCACGGCCCTGAACGGCGCTCTCCGGACAAGGCCTGAAGAATATCGGCGTCGTCGCACAATCCGATCAATTGCCCGTCTTCCTCCACCAGGACGGGAAAACCGCTGCGCTGCCGCAGGGCGATGATCTCGCCGAGGCTCATTTGTGCCGATACGACGCAGAGCGATCCGTGCTGCCAGTCCTTGGACGCCTTGAGCGGCATGTCCTGGCCGGCGACGTGTGCCGTCATCGTGTTCGGCGCGATTGCGATAGTGCCCCCGTCCAGCATCCCGTCCGGCCGCAGGGGCAGATCCCGAAAGCGTCGCATGACTGTCGACGCCAAAATGGTCGGCAGCGGATTCATGTGGCGGATGAATTCCGCCACATAGTCGTTGACCGGACGCAGGGCGATGTCGTTGGGCGTTCCGGTCTGAATGATGCGCCCCTCGCGCATGATCGTAATGCGGCTGCCGATCTTCAGCGCCTCGTCGATATCGTGGCTGACGAACAGGATCGTCTTCTTCAGCCGTTTCTGCAAATCCATCAGCTCGTCCTGCAATTTGCGGCGGATGAGCGGGTCGAGCGCGGAAAAGGGCTCATCCATCAGCAGGATATCGGCATCCGTGGCAAAGGCGCGGGCCAGGCCCACGCGTTGCTGCATGCCGCCCGACAATTCGTGGACCTGGGCATCGGCCCAGTTCGACAGGCCGACCAGCGCCAGCTTTTCCTCGACGATCTCTCGCCGGATCGACGGGGCCAGGCCGCGCAGTTCCAGTCCGAACCCCACATTGTCGCGCACGCTGCGCCAGGGCAGCAAGCCGAACTGCTGGAATACCATGGCGATGCGCGTCTTGCGCAGTTCGCGCAGCGTATCGGCGTCGCAACGCGCGATATCGAGCCAGGCCGAGCCGTTGCCGATGCGCACCTCGCCGCGCACGGGCCGGTTCAAGCGATTGGCCGCGCGCAGCAGGGTGGATTTACCCGACCCCGACAGCCCCATCAGCACGCTGATTTCGCCCCGCGCCACCGCGAGGCTGGCGCCCGCCACGCCCACCGTCACCTTGAGGGCGCGGCCGATTTCCTCGCGCGTTTCGCCGGCGTCCAGCCGTGCCAGCGCCGCCTCGATCGCGCCGCGCCGGCCGCTGCGGTCGAACAGGATATCGATGTTGCGGAATTCCAGCGCCGCATTCGCCGTCTCGCTCATGATGCGGAATCCTTCGCGCGGCAAAGGCGATCGAGCATGATGGCGAGGAGCACGATGACGAAACCGGATTCGAAGCCGACATCGACCTGCACGGTATTCAGCGCACGCACCACCGGTACACCCAGCCCCCCTGCCCCGACCAGTGCCGCGATCACGACCATGGACAGGCTGAGCATGATGCATTGCGTCAGTCCGGCCTGGATCATCGGCAGGGCGGCGGGCAGCTCGATCTTCCATAGAATCTGCCGCTCGGTGGCCCCGAACGCCTCGCCGGCCTCGATCAACGCGCGCGGCACGCGCGCGATGCCCATCTGCGTCATGCGGATCGGCGCGGGCAAGGCGAAGATGATGGTCGAGATCATGCCCGGTACGGTGCCCAGGCCGAACAGGATCAGCGTCGGGATCAGATAGACGAATGTCGGCAATGTCTGCATCAGGTCAAGGATCGGGTGCAGCACCCGCGCCAGCCGGGGATGATGGGCGCCGGCCACCCCCAGCGGCACGCCGATCGCCATGCAGCACAGGGTCGAGAACAGGATCAGCGACAGCGTCGCCATCGTCTCGTTCCAATAGCCCTGGTTGATGATGAACAGCAGCCCCAGCGCGATCAGCGCCACCAACGCCCACGACCGACGCAGGAACCACGCCCCGGCGACCGCCGCCGCGACCAGCAGCAAAGGCGGCATATCCAGCAGCAGCGTGGTCAGGCCGTCCGCGCAGGCGCCGACCACGTCGCTGATCGCGTCGAAGACGCCCAGCCCATAATGCCGGATGACGTCGATCACCGCCGCCATCGCGGTGCCGACGGGAATCTTGTGTTCCGTAATCCATCGTTCCGGTGCGATCATCCGTGTGGCCTTCATTCAGCGGCGTTCAACGCCGTTCCGTCCAAGTGTCGCTCGTCGCAGAAACCCCGTGCCTGTCCCGCGCTATTTCCCCGTAACCTGGCGCGTCCATTCCGGCAGGTTGTAGAAATTCGAGATCCGGGCGACCTTGCCGTCCCGCAGGGTGAAGAACGCCCCCGCCGGCAGCACGTAGCCCTGGCCGTGCGCTTCGGGCAGGCCGTCATCGGTGCTGAGATACGTGCCGTGGACGACGAATTCCGCGGCCGCGCGGCTGCCGTCTTCATTGACCATGACCACCACGTCGCGGATGTCCTCGCGGTAGCAGCTATCCATGCGGTGCAGGAAGGCGCGGAACGGCGCCACCCCGATCTCGCTGCCGCCCTGGTTGATGTCGTGTACGACATCGTCGGTGAGCAGGGCCAGGAAAGCCTCCCGGTCGCCGGAATTGAAGGTGCGGTAATAGGTTTCGATCAGCGTTCGCGCGGTTTCGACGGACATGGCGGGCTCCGATGCGGGGTTTCAGACAAAGGAATGGATGGCGGCGGGCGGCACATGGACGGGCCAGTCGCGGCAGTTGCGCACCGCCCCGTCCCGGCGTACCGCGTCCAGGGCGGCGGGGTCGAGCGTGGCGAAGGCCCAGGACGCGGTATTCATCGCGCCCTGCGCGATGATGCCGTCGGGCGGGAAGCCCCGGTCCATCGGACCGTAGATCGCGGCGCGGCCGCAATTCGCGTCGAGGGTCTGGAGCCACGGCGCGTCGCCGACCATCGGCGCCAGCGCGACGAAGCACTGGTTTTCCAGGGCCCGCGCCTGGGCCGACACGCGGACACGGTTGAACCCGTGCATCGTATCGGTGCAGGTCGGCACCAGGATCAGCCACGCCCCGGCCTCGATCTGCGCGCGGGTCAGCATCGGGAATTCGGAATCGTAGCAGATCGCCGTGCCGATCAACCCCCAGGGGGTTTCGAACACCCCCGGCGGATCGCCGGCCCGCACGCCCCAGGCTTCGGTCTCGAAACGGGTCATGACATGCTTGTCCTGGAACGCCACCCGTCCGTCGGGCGCGATCAGCGGCGCCCGGTTGCGGACGAAACCGGGTTCGGGACGCGGCAGGGTGCCGGGCATCAGCCAGACACGGTGGCGTTTCGCCGCTGCGGCCATGATGTCCAGAAGGGCATCGCTGTGCCGGCAGACCGCCCGCAATTCCGCCGTGGGGTCGGGCTGGTCCGTCATCGCGGACGCGGCCTCCATGCAGGCATATTCCGGCAGCAGCAGCAGATCGGCCTGGCGCGCGCCTTCCGCGACGACGCGGTCCAGATGCGCCGCGTAATCCTGCAGGGTGCGCGCCCGTTCCACGGACCACGCATAGGCCCCGAGACGCAAGGTCTGGCTCATCTGTCCTCCAGAAGCTGTTCGGGCAGCGGCACCGCGCCCAGGGCCCGGCCCCAGAAATCGAGGCGATGGGGGACCTCGTGCCCGGTCCCGACTTCCTTCCAGGGGTAGGTGCAGGACAGGCCGGGCAGCCGCGCATAGCCGCGCCGAGCCCAGAATCCGTCCAGCGGCACCCAGCCGGCGGGCCGGGCCGGATGGTCGGGCGGACGGTGGACCGCG
>NZ_JABXXP010000046.1 GCF_013376155.1 Nguyenibacter vanlangensis | reverse complement strand
GGCGGTGGTCGCGGGGGCCGTCTGGGCGGCGGCCAGGGCCGGAATCGCCGCCGTGGCGATCAGCGCCGTGGCGCCCAGCAGCAGGGCGCGGCTGCCCGGGCGGGTTTCAATGAAAGCCGGATAGCGCCGTCGCTTCCGGACCTGACCAGGTACCGCAAGGGTACGCTGACGCGGTGTTTCGCCGTATAAGGCCATGAAATACCTGCATTGAAGTTGAGACGAAGAAATAGCTCGAGCGATGCTCCGGGACGCATATGCGCCCAACTCGTAACAAGAAGGCAACATGGGTGGAACGGATTGTGTTGAAATTGTCCACACGTGGCATTTTAGCAACATTGAGCCGGATGGAAAACATATGAAATGATACAAAGATAAAGTGTATATCGTTATTTTTTTAAAAATTTCCCAGAATTTTTTTTCGACTGTGTATCATATTATATATGATTTTAGTGGCAATTCCGCACGAATCAGTCGGACGCGCAGTGCTATCTGTTATTTTTGCAACGCTGGTTCCGGCTAGGGAGCGCCGGCCCCGCTCCCCGCACACGGACTGGGGCAATCCAAAAGCCCATTCCCTTGTGAATGAACGTGATTCTCCTAACGAATCAGATTTAAAATTAATAAATTTAAATTAAATAAATTATCCACAATAATATTTGTCGTCCGAGAGAATTTTTTCTTTGCAGGGCTTATAAATTCTCATCTAGAAATTAATTATAATTAATTTTTACATTTATCTGTTCGGTCACGCACTCCGCGTACCCACGAGGTAGAAGAGCGTGTCAGATGCGGGATCGTCGCCTGTAATGCCTAAAGGCAGTCATCCAGGGGCAGCAGGGTATGGCGGCGGAACGCCACGACGATTGCTTCTTCTTCGATCGACAGGACAGTTGAAGAAGGCACCTTCGGGTCGGTGCGTCGATCTGACAGACCGCTCCGGCCCTTCCATTTGGCAGGCCGCGGTTGCCGGAGTGGGTTTCAATAAGAGTCGGATAGCGCCGTCGCTTCCGGATCTGACTGGGTACCGCAATGCTACGCTAACGCAGCGTTTCGCCATATAAGGCCATGAAATGCCTGCATTGAAGTTGAAAGGAAAATAAAAAACTGCGAATCTCTCTCCATGAGCATATGCGCCCAACTCGTAACGAGAACGGCATGCAGCAAGCGCTTGCTGGGACTAATGCGTGTGGCCGGGAAGGGGGCGCGGCGGCATGCCCGCGAAGGTCACCAGGCTCTGGGCGCCGTTCGCCGAAACAGAAGATACGCCGAAGAAATGATCGTCGATATTGACATTCTTGAGGACGAGCGACGTCGCGCCGGCCGGCGCGACGTGATGGTCTGTCCAGGCGGTGCCGTCGGCCAGGCGCCAACTGACCCGATAGGATGCGGCGCCCGGCACCGACGCCCAGGTCACGGTGGTGTCGTCGGACAGCGCGCCGGTGATCGTCGCCTTGACCGGTGCGGCGGGGGCGGATGCCAGGTTGGACAGTACGATCATGTTCAACGCTGTCACCCGCGCGAGATACGGGAAGTCCACAAAATCGATCGTGTCACCGTAGAAGCGCCCGTCTTCCACCCGCACGCGCTGATGCTGGCGGTCATAATCCTCCACCGCTTCGGTGAAGCGAACGGCGGGGAAGCCTTCAGCCAGGAAGGGAATATGGTCACCACCGCGCATGAAGCGGTCCGGCCGCCGTACCGCCCGCACCATCAACCCGATGGCCGGATGCGCCGCTGCTTGTGCCACGATGGCCTTGGCCAATGCACGCGAGGGGGAATCATCCTCGCCGCCCGTCGCACGCTGCGTCTTGATGTCAGTGGTATCGGCGGCAGTCTGGATTCCTTCGCTGAACACGCGGACGCGATTGTCGACATGTTCGCCACCGATCCCGTGGGTGTTGCCGACGATGTCGTTGTTCAGCACGCTGGCGACCTGCCATCCTCGAGCTTTCACGGTACGGGCCAGAAGTTCGCCGCCCCATAATCCCTGTTCCTCGCCCGACAAGACGGCATAGATGATCGTCGCCGGGAAATGTCGCCGTGACAGCAGGCGCGCGGCCTCCATCACTAGGGCCACACCCGACGCGTCGTCGTTGGCGCCCGGTGCGTCGGTGGTCGCATCCATCACGTCATTGACGCGGCTGTCGATATGGGCCTCCACGATTACCACCCGATCGGGATCCGTCATGCCTTTCTGGATGGCCAGCACGTCCTCGATCCGCACCCCATCCGGAGCGCGCGGTCCGGTGAACCGGTCGCCGATCGTCTCGATCGTCAGGCATCGGCCGCAAACGGCGCTGTCTGCCATGAAGCGGTCCGCGACCCAGCGCCGTGCCGCGCCGATCCCTCGGTGGTCATCTGTTGTGGTGGACAATGTATGCCGCGTGCCGAACCTGACCAGTGCCGCCACCGTCTGGCGCAGCCTTGCCTGGTCCGGGTGCGGTATGTCGTTCGCCGCCGCCAGGCTGGATCCGGCAGGCGTCACGGATCCCGCCAATCCACACCCCAGCATGGCAAAGGCGGTAAGAAAGGTCAGGGACACACGCCTGCTGCGTGGACTGTCGTCAAGGTAGGATCCAATAGCGCGTTTCATTTCTTCACCATTTCTTTCTTTCACTCCGCGCCGTAACCGCCTGTTCACGGCGGGCTAAGCAGAACGGCGCGCCCCGAACAGACGCGCCGTCCGCCAGACTCCGGCACGACCCACGGGCTGCACCGGTCCATGTGGCTCCGCTTCACGATCGCCCCGCTTTAATGACGGAGGGAGGTATGCGAAATGCGATGTTGACAAGGTCAGAAGTTCACGCCGGCCTGTGCCCAGATATAGCGGCCGATGAACAGGTTGGAATAAAGCCCCGAGGCGCTGTTTTCCGTCGAATCCTGCACGAATGGTGGGTTCTTGTTTAGAATATTATTGACACCAGCGGTAAATTTCCAGCGACGGAAATTATAGCCGACCGACACGTCATGGGTGAAGATGCCAGGCGTGTGCGTGTAGCCATAGAGCGGCCCATTGCCGGCCGCGATCGACTGCGCGTTATAGGTCGCAAGGTCGGTCTGTCCGTCGTTCCACTGCATGCCACCCATATACTGCATCATATAGGTGAAGCTGAACGCGCCGTGCATCCAGGTCGCGGTCGCGTAGTCGCGCACGCGGGGTTGGCCGTTGCCTGTCGTATACATCAAGCGGCCGGCTAGATTGTCCCACGCGCCGCCCGGTTCGAACTGTTCCAGATAGCTGATCAACTGCTGGTAATTGTTATGCAGGACGAACACATCCTCCGGCGTGACGCGAATGCGGTAATCCAGGTCGAAATCGATACCGCTGGTCCGCAAGCCACCGACATTCGTGTCGATCGTCGAAAGGTCGTTGATTTGGTCCGTCAGCGCTGATCGGTCGATCTGGTTGCAGTATTTCGGGTTGTTATACTGATAGCACTGGTTCGCGACATATTGCGGCGACAGCGCGGCGATCATGTTCTTCAGCGTGTAGTGCCAGTATTCGACCGAAGCCGACAGGCCAGGCGTCCAGCGCGGAGTGATGACGGTGCCGACGGTATAGGTGCGGCCGGTTTCCGGCTTCAGGCTGGCATTGCCGCCGACCAGCGACGGAATCTGGCCGGAATTGGCATCGACCAGCGTCTGCGGGTTGACCACGCCGTGCTTCATGCAGTTCGCGATGACGGTCGCGCTGATCGCATAGCTGCCGCCCGCACAGGGATCGTTGCCCGCCAGATAGCTCAGGCCTTGGCCGCCATAGAGTTCATAGACATTCGGCTGACGGAAGGACGTGCCGAGCGTAGCGCGGAAGCGGATGTCACGGATCGGCGCCCAGTTGATGGATACCTTCCAGTTCTCGGTGCTGCCAAACGTGTTGTAGGAGGAGAAACGCCCCTGGCCGTCGATCGTCAGGTCATGCGCGAAGGCGACATCGTGCAAAAGCTGCGCCCTGCCTTCCAGATAGGCTTCGTTGACATTGAAGCCGCCGCCTGTGTACTGGCTGGTATTCGTCATGCTCAGCCCGGCGGCCGCCAGCGGGTCCGGGTTATAGTTCAGCTGTTCGCTGCGATGTTCCATGCCCAGCGCGATACCGAACGCTCCACCACCGGCCCACGGCATCGTCGCGACCTTGTCGTTGTGGATGCGCACGTTCAGGTCGCGCATCTGATATGATCCACCATCATGGGTGGTATAGTTGATATAGTTGATCTGCTGCGGCGTCAGGCGCGAGAACGCGTTCGTCACCAACTGGCAGCCTGCGGAGGCTTGGCAGACCGCGGGGTTGTACGTCACCGCGCTGTTCGGATCCGACGGGTCGAGCTGCTGGATCCCGTAGGAGTTCATCAGGTTCTGATAGCTGCCGATATTCTCGCCCTGGTCAGCGTACTGGTTGGCGCCGTACGTGTAGGAAACGTCGTACATCCAGTGATGGGTGATTTCACCCTGGACGCCGAACTTTCCGGTCACGGTATCGGTCTGGCTTTCGAACCGGCGGTCGCCCAGTTCGATCAGGCGGCGGTACAGATAGACGTCCTGCGGCGCGCCCGAATACAGGCCGCTGAGCGTGGCCAGGCCGTTGGGGCCGGTCGGGTTGTAGGGGGCGTTCGCCGGCAGGATGAAGGCGTTCGGCAGGTTGGAGGGAGGAACGCTGCCGGACGTCGGTTCGCCCGCCAGGGTGACGGCGGTGGCACGGTGCGAATACAGCGCAGTGGCATAGACCGAGAAATGCCGGTTGATGTCGTAGTGGAAATCGCCGTTCGCCGTGGCATCCTGGTAAGCGTTCGAAATCCACTGCTGTGACCCATAGTTGTAACGGTCGGCATCCGTGAAGTTATGGATGCTGGTACCGTTGTTACTGGTCGACCATTCGTAGTTGCCGTCCGCCGTGAAGATGTTGCCGCCGGGCGGAATGGATGAGCCATAGGCTTGCTGGCCCGTGGGATTGTTGGTAACCGCCACCGGAGTGGCCCAGGACCGATCGCGCTGCGGCACACCGCCCACGGTCTCGTACTGGGCGAAGATGGTGATGTTGCCCTTGTCGTGATCGAAGTTGAAGCCCTTGTAGCCCGAGATCATGCCCGTCCGGTCATCGCCCTGGTCGGTGATGCCACCGCGAACGGTGATGTTCGCGTCGTTCATGTTGTGCTTGAGCTTGATGTTGATGACGCCCGACACGGCGTCGGCGCCATACAGTTCCGAACCGCCATCCTTCAGGATTTCGACGCTCTGAACGGCCTGAATCGGAATAGTATTCAGATCCACGCAGGAATTTTCACCGTTCAGCGACGTGCGCTTGCCATCAATTAGAACCAGGACGCGGTTCTGGCCCAGGTTACGCAGGTCGGCGCAGGCCGCGCCAGCGGTGCCGTTGGTCTGGCTGTTATACGTGCCGCCCGATCCCATCGAGGGCAGGCGCTGTAGGTAGTCGCCCATCGACGTCGCGCCGGTCTGTTGGATCTGTGTCGCGGTGATAATCTGGACGGGGTCGGCTCCCTGATTGGCCGAGGTGGACAGCATCGAACCCGTGACGACGACCGCTTCCGGTGCCGCCGCGTCGACCAGTCGCGGACTGGCCGCGGCGAGATTCGTGAACGAGCGGGCCGGGATCGGCGCGGCCATGGTTGCAGGCGCGGCCGAAGGCATCACATGCGTCGTCCTGGCCATCGGCTTGGCTGGCACATGGTGGTGGGTCGTGCTTTTGTGCTGGTGGGTCGGGGTCGGGGTGATCGCAGGAGCCGTCTGGGCAGTGGCTAGGGCCGGAATCGCCGCCGCGGCGATCAGCGCCGTGGCGCATGGCAGCAGGCCGCGATTGCCCGGACGGGTTTCATCGAGAGTTGGATGGCGTCGTCGCTTCCTGACCCGGTCGGGCGCCGCAAGTGCATGTTGACGCCGTGTTTCACTGCATAAGGCCATGAAATACCTGCATTGAAGTTGAAAGGAAAAAATAAAAAACGCGAGCGAAGCTCCAGGACCATATGCTCCGGGTTCGCAACGAAATTGCAACATCCTGCGTCCATCATGTGTCGAAAAATGTCCACAGGTTGCATTTTCGCAACGTACGTATTGCGCATTATGAAACGAG
Organism: Nguyenibacter vanlangensis; assembly: GCF_013376155.1. Taxonomy (GTDB): domain Bacteria; phylum Pseudomonadota; class Alphaproteobacteria; order Acetobacterales; family Acetobacteraceae; genus Gluconacetobacter; species Gluconacetobacter vanlangensis. The sequence goes on along the minus strand of NZ_JABXXP010000046.1, from coordinate 6,384 downwards.
ATGTATGAAGTCAGTATGTTATGTAATTACTTTATAAATTTTGTACAATCCCTGGGCCGCGAAGCCGCGCTACGTAGCGGAATGGGATGGTTTGCAATAGGATTGATTGCGAAATAATAAAATTATTTTTATGGAATTATTTTTTCAAGGCACTTAAAAACTCTACTGCCGTCGAGGATTGTCCATCCCCAACCGTCATTTCGATCATGGCCGGAAATCAACCGGATAGATAACCCAATTACGACATGCCCATACTTGGCGTGGCTCTTTCGTTGCGAATGCCACCAGGCAAGCCGCGCCAAGTGTGGGGTCGTTCAGTGCGGCAAATTATCCGTCCGGCGGATAAAGTCCGCCGCGTTGTCGTGCAGTTCCTTCAGCGCCGGTGCATGGGCGTACACCATGTGTCCCGACATATATTGATGGATCTCGATATTTCCGGCCAGCTTGCGCGGGATCGGCAGGTGGCGCATTTCGTACACGCCTTCGAAATAGGGCGTGCCCAGGTCGAAATAGCCCTGGTTGAGCTGCACCTTCAGCATCGGATTTTCCTTCATCGCCATGGCCAGGTCGGGCAGGACGTTGGGCAGGCCGCGATTCGAATGCGGGACACCGGGCTGTTCGTGGGTAAAGGACCATTTGCCGATGGAATGGGCGCTGGCCTTGTATTCCTCATAGGCGCCGGTCGGGCTGTCGCCGCCATAATGCAGGACGTCGCGGGCATAATCGTTGAAGGCCGACAGATAGGCCGAGCCCATCGCCGAATCCATCGGGTCATAGAACGGATGCTGCGACAGCGGGTCAATCGAGGCGCCCGAGAAACGGCTGTCGAGCCGGCCGGTATCGGTGTCCTCATCCGCCATCAGGGTCTTTTCGAATTCGCCACCATTGACGCGCAGATTGGCGCGCTTGATGTAATCGACCGGCAGGCCCGTATAATCATGCAGGCGGGCGGCGATCTCGTTCAGCCGTTGGTCGGTGATCGCCGTGCCGTCCTGCAACGCGCCGGCATAGTCGGTCAGTGCGAAATGCTCGACCTCATGCAGGAATGTTTTCAGGTCCGCTGGCTGGTGCGGCAGCTTGCGATGATACCACGCGGTGGCGGCATAGCTGGGCAGGGCGAGGACATAGGGTTGATCGACGCTGGGATTGGCCTCGGCCCGGTCGATGCTGTTGTCGTAATCCAGGATCTGCGACAGCAGCATGACCCCGTTCAGGTCGATCTCCTTGTCCTGCTTCAGCATGTTCGCGACGATGGCCGACCGCGTGGTGCCGTAGCTTTCGCCGAAGAGATATTTGGGCGCGTTATAGCGGTGATACCGGCCCAGGAACTGGGCGATGAAATCCGTAAAGGCCCAGGCATCGGGGTCCGTGCCGTAGAACGATTTTTCCTTGTCCTTGCCCCCGATCCGCCCGAATCCGGTTCCCGGCGCGTCGATGAAGACCAGGTCGGTGACGTCCAGCAGGCTGTCGTCATTGTCGACCAGCTTGTAAGGCGCCGCAGGCGTATGGGTGTCGTCGGCCGTGACGATCCGCCGCGGGCCGAAGGCGCCCATATGCAGCCACACCGTGGCCGATCCGGGACCGCCATTATAGATGAAGGTGATCGGCCGCGCGGCCGGCGCCACGTTCTTCTTGAAATAGGCGACATAGAACATCGCCGCCACCGGTTGGTCCCCCGGCTTGCCCTTCTTTTCCGGGGCCGCGTCGTCCCAGTCGCGGGGATGCACGATCAGCGTGCCCGCGACGGCCTGATAGGCGATTTTCTGCCCACGGACCGTGACGATGCCGTCCGAGATCTTCTGCCGCGGGGTGAAATCGAAGGGGGCGAAGGAAGATTTCCCGTCATCGTCCTGCGGGGCGTCCTGCGCCGCATGCTCGGCGGCCAGAGCCGGAACGGCAGGCAGCGTGGCGGCGGCGTACATCCAAAGCCCGAGGGCCGCGCCGCAGAGAAGGAGTTTGCGATTCATCGTGTGTATCTCATGTCGGTCTGTCGTTCGACCGGTCCGGCATGGGGTATGCCCGCGATTGCGCGCCCCCGCCCGCGGAATGCGTCCGGTTCGGTCGGTCGAGCGTGTTCGGTCGCGATCGCGGCAGGATAACAATGTTCTGTCAGTGCACCAATCCTGGCGCGCCTGCATGGGATAAAAGATAATTTAGAACATGTCGCGATTGGGCCGCCGAATAAAAAAAGGGCAGTGGCCGCGAAGACCACTGCCCGTCAGCAATCACATGGTGATCGCGTCAGAAATCCACGCCGGCCTGCAGGAAGACATAGCGGCCGACCACCAGGGTGCTGTATTGCGCCAGGTTGGTGTTGGACGCCGAGTCGAAGACGAACGGCGGCTTCTTGTCCAGGATGTTGTTGACGCCCGCCTCGAAGTTCCAGTTACGCAGGCGATAGGCCAGCGTCAGGTCATGCGAGAAGATCCCCGGCGTCCGCCACTGGCCGGCGGTCTTGGCCGTCAGGTCCTGGGTGCCGTTGTTCCAGACCATGCCGCCCGTGTAATGCATCATATAGGTCAGGGCGAACGGACCGTGCTGCCACGTCGCGGTGGCGTAATCGGTCACACGCGGAATGCCGCCGCCATCCAGGATGCCCACGCCGCCCTGATAGAACAGGCGCCCGGCATAGTTGAACCACGCGCCCCCCGGCTCGTTCTGCTGCAGGTAGCTGACGATCTGCTGAAAATTGTTCGACAGCGTCAGCACGTCCATCGGCGACAGCCGCAGGCGGTAATCCAGGTCGAAATCGATGCCGCTGGTCTTCAGGCCGCCCAGGTTCTGGTCCAGGCCGGTGACCGTGGTCAACTGCCCGGTGTTGGTGCGGGCCGAGATATCGCTGCAATAGCCCGGGTTGGCGCCCGTATAGCAGCCATCCAGGATATACTGGGTCTGCAGCGGGCTGATCATGTTCTTCAGCGTGTAGTGCCAGTAATCGACCGAAACCGACAGGCCGCGTACCCAGCGCGGGGTCAGCACGGCGCCGATCGTATAGGTGCGGCCGGTCTCGGGCTGCAGCTTGGCATTGCCGCCCGAAATCGTCGGCACCTGGCCGGAATTCGCATCCACGAAGGTCGCCGGGTTCACGCCCTGCCGCATGCAGTTCGCTATCACATTGGGGGACAGGCCGCCATAGGAACCGGCCTGCGCGCACGGATCGACCGCGGCGGCATAGCCCAGCGACGAACCGCCATAGAGTTCATAGACGTTCGGCTGGCGATAGGACGTGCCCAGCGTGGCGCGGAAGCGCACGTCGCGCGTGGGCGCCCAGACGATCGAACTCTTCCAGTTCTGGGTGGAGCCGAACGTGTTGTAGCTGGACCAGCGGCCCTGGGCGTCGACCGTCAGGTCGCGGGCCAGCGGGGCATTGTGCAGCAGCGTCAGCTGCGCTTCGCCATAGACCTCGTTCACGTTGAAGCCGCCGCCGGTATAGGACGAGGTATTGCCCGTCGTCTGCCCCGAGGCCACCAGCGGATCGGGCGAATAGCTCAACTGCTCGCTGCGATGCTCCATGCCGAAGGCCAGACCGAGATTGCCGCCGTTCTTGTAGGGCAGTTTGGCGACCTTGTCGTTGTTGAGTCGAAGGTTGAAGTCGCGCAATTGGTAATAGGCGTGATCGTGCTCGGTGAACTTGCCGTAGTTCGCCGCGGCCGCCGAATAGGGCTGGAACGGGTTCTGCAGCACGCATCCGGGCTGGCTGGTGCACACGGTCGGGTTGTACACCACCGCGCTGTTCGGATCGCTAGGGTCGAGCTGCTGCACGCCCAGTTCCTGCTCCAGATGGGCGTAATTACCCATGTTGTTGTAGGAATCGGTCGTCTGGTTCCAGCCGTACGTCATGGACGCGTCATAGTTCCAGCCGTACCACAGCTCGCCCTTGCCGCCCGCGATCACGGTATAGGTGTCGGTCGCGTTGTTCTCGCGGCGCGGGCCCAGATCGTTCATGCGCTTGTACAGATCGACGTCCTCGCCCCAGTAATTATAGGGGTTGCCGGCCGGCAGGACGAAGCTGCTGGGCAGGGTGGACGGATAGATGCTGCCGGTGACCGGCGAGGCCGCCATCTGCATGAAGGACGTGCGGTGGCTGTAGCGGACGTTGGCATACACATCCAGATGCCGGTCGACATCGTAATGCGCGTCGCCGCTCAGCGATGAATTCTGGATCTGGTTCGTCAGGTACTGGTACTGGCCGAAATTGAAGCGATCGGCCTTAGTGAAGTCATGGAACGTCGTGCCGTTCTGGTCCGACACCAGGTTCAGATTGCCCGACGCATCCAGCACGCGCGCGGCAGGCGGAATTGACGATCCATAGACCGGCGTCACGCCCGGCCCGGCGACGGGGTTGGACAATTGCGGATTGGCCGACCAGTCGCGGTCCCGCTGGCGGATGCCCTGCGTCGTGTTGTACTGACCGAAGATCGTGATGTTGCCGCGATCATGGTCGAAATTGAAGCCCTTCGTGCCCGAGATCAGGCCGGACAGCCCGTCGCCATACTGGCTGACCCCGCCCTTGACCATCAGGTTGGCCGTGTTCACGTCGTGGCGCAGCTTGATGTTGACGACACCCGCCACCGCATCGGCGCCATAGAGTTCCGAGCCGCCATCCTTGAGGATCTCGATGCTCGCGATCTCGTTCAGCGGGATGGAGTTCAGGTCGACACAGGCGGCCTGGCCATTGATGGCAGTGCGCTTGCCGTCGATCAGGATCAGCACGCGATTCTGCCCCAGATTGCGCAGGTCGGTGCAGGAGACGCCATCACCGCCGTTGGTCTGGGTATTGCCCGTGCCGGACGAGCCGATCGAGGGCAGGCGGGACAGATAGTCGCCCAGGTTCGTCGCCGAGGTCTGTTGGATCTGGCGCGACGTGATGATCTGCACCGGATCGGCGGCCGTGTTGTTCGAGCTTCGCAGGAACGAGCCCGTCACCACCACATTCTCGGCATTGCCGGCGCCCGAGGTGCCGCCGGCCGGGGCGACGGACGCGGCGCTGGTCAGTGACGTGGCCGTCTGGGAAGCCGCCGTCTGGGCAAAGGCGGAGGTTACCAGCGTTCCGCCGAATGCGGAAAATGCCAGCAACATCCACTTTCTGTTCCGAGGGGTCATTCTGTAACTTTCCTATTACTTCGCGTTAATAAAAGTTACATCGTTCCTCCAGCTTGTCGACCGGCGGTCGGACGGGGTGTCGCAAATTCTTCATAATCTGTTGTTCATCTGCAACAGTGGGTGAGCATCGCATACCCGCCCCGGCGCCCATGCCGATAACTGGCCAGCTTGTTCCGCAGGATTGATATGTGTCATAGTATGTCATGAATTTACATAATATTATTCAGGAATATTTGTTGCGGACATATAATATGTCGCAACGATAAGCCCCCTTGTCGAATAAACCCATGCCGGGTGCCTGTGTCACAAAGGACACAAATCATGGTCGCGGCGATGCCGGCCGGCCAGGTGCGCACCGATGAATGACCGGGCGATGCGGGCATCCATGCCATCCGACAGACGCCGTGCATCATATGGTGATATTTGTTCTGATTTTCAGATCAATTCTATCTTAACAATCTATTTTTATGTTTGATCGGATCGGCGCATCGTCCACGGATCACGTCCCGGAAAAATGGTCCCGTCCTTATGAGCGCGCAGTTCCCTACCCTGTCCCGTCGCGCCTGCGACGACGATTCGTATCCTGTCATCCGGCGCTTCGCGCCCAACTGGTTCGCCGTCACGATGGGCACCGGCGTGCTGGGGCTGGCCTTGCACCAGGCGCCCTTCCGCACCGCGGCGACCGAGGTCGTTTCCACTACCCTGTGGGGGGTGGCCGGCCTGCTCTGGCTGCTGTTCGCCGGGCTGTACGCGGCGCGCTGGGTCCTGTACCCGCATGAGGCGCGGCGCATCTTCGACCATCCGGTCATGGCGACCTTCCTGGGCACCATTCCGATGGGGCTGGCGACGGTCATCGGCGGCCTGCTGGCCTTCGGCGTTCCCTGCTGGGGGCAGGGCGCGGTCGGTGCGGCCGTGGCGTTGTGGTGGTGCGATGCGGCTTTGTCCGTCGCGGTCGGGATCGGCATCCCGCTGGCGATGATCGTCCGTCAGGACCACACGCTGCCCGCAATGACCGGGGTCTGGCTGCTGCCGATCGTCGCGGCCGAGGTCGCGGCCGCGACCGCGGGCGCGCTGCTGCCGCACCTGTCCGACCCGGCCGCGGCGTGGCGGATGCTGATCCTTTCTTACGCGCTCTGGGCATTTTCCGTGCCCCTGGCCTGCAGCGTGCTGGCGATCCTGGTGCTGCGGCTGATGCTGCACAAGCTGCCCCCGCGTGAGATGGCGGCCTCGGGCTGGCTGGCCCTGGGGCCGCTTGGGACCGGGGCGCTGGGGCTCCTGGCG
>NZ_JABXXP010000045.1 GCF_013376155.1 Nguyenibacter vanlangensis | reverse complement strand
GGGCGGGCGGCAAGCGTTGCCGCGGCGGGGACCGGCCCCTTCAGGACGGCATCGGCCCGGGCCACGGTTTCGACATCGGCTGCCAGCGTCCCCAATGTATCGAAAGACGGCGCGAGGCTCTTTACGCCCGCCAGCGCATAGCGACCGTACGAGGGCTTGAAGCCGACGATCCCGCAATACGAAGCCGGCCGGGTCAGGGACGCTGCCGTTTGCGAGGCCAGGCCCAGATCGATCATCCCCGCCGCGACCGCCGCCGCCGAACCGCTGGACGATCCTCCGGGCGTGCGCGCGACGTCATACGGATTGACGGTTGCTCCCGGACGAAAAAAGGCAAACTCGGTCGTCACGGTCTTGCCCACGCACAGCGCGCCCGCCTGCCGCAACAGGGCGACGCAGGCCGCGTCGCTGCTTGGATGATTGGCCGCATAGATCGGCGAGCCATGCGTGGTCGGATAGTCCCGCGTCTCGATGATGTCCTTGACGCCCACGCTCAACCCGCGGAGCGGTCCGTCCGGCGCCTCTTCGGCCTGCAGGCGTATCCGGGCCGGATCGTAAGAGGTGAAGGCGCGCACCCGGGCTTCATGACGCTCGATGCGCGCCACGGCCCTGGCGGCCAGATCCAACGGTTTATCGTCCATCACAAAACCTCCTCGGGGGTTGTCACGATGACGTCAAGTCGAAGGCGCCGCGAAAATAGAGCAGCGGCCCCACATCCGGGTCGGGATTCATCGTCACATGCACCGGCCGCGCCAGGAAGATCTCGTGGGTGCCCCCGCGCAGGGTTTCGATCACTTCCGTACCGATATGAACCAGTGCTTCTTGGATAAATAACGTCCCGTCCGGATGGCGCACTTCGTCCTCGCCAACGATTTTGTCCTGGGCAGGCATCGCATAGCGCCGCGCGATCGCCTCCTGATGGCTGGCCAGGATACTGATGCCGAAGCGCCGGCTCTTCTCGATCGACCGACAGGTCGCACTGCGCCGGTTCAGGCAGATCAAAAGCGTCAGGGGATCAAGCGAGACGGAACTCAAGGCACTGATCGTCGCCCCCTGCTCGCCCCCCGCGCCGGTCGTGGTCACCACCGCGACCCCGGTCGCGAAATGGGCCATCGCACGACGGAAATCATCGGAGGTGACGGAAATCATGCCCGATCACCGGCCCACAAGGGCCCGCGCTCCTTGCGCATCTTCCGGACCGCCGCGTCAAACATCTTGTCCGCGGCGGAGGACTTGGCGATCAGGGTCGCCGCGTCACGCGAGCATGCGCGTTTGATATCGTCGGAAATCGCAACGTCGGCCCCCGGCACCATGCCCGCATGGCATTGTATCTCTGCCGCGCGCTGGACGATCCAGAGCAGGAAGAACGTTCGCGCGATGTCACTTTCGCCCACCGCGATACCGTGGTTGCGCAACACCAGGACATGCTTGTCGCCCAGGCTCGCCAGCATGCGCGGGCGCTCCTCGTCATACAGCGTGATGCCTTCGAACGCATGATATCCGACGCGCCCGAACAACTGGGCACCATAGAAATTGTCGTGGCTGAAGCCGTCACGCTTCATGGCGACCGCGCAGACGGCGTTCGTATGCGTGTGAATGACGCAATGAATGTCGTCGCGCGCCGCGTGAATGGCGCCGTGCAGGGCGAAACCCGCGGGATTGGGTTTATGAGGCGCTTCGCCGATCAAATGACCAGCCGCGTCGACGGTCAGAAGATTGTCCGGTGTGATCTCGTCATAATTCAAGCCGAATGCGTTCACCAGATAGCGCGTCGGCTCGCCCGGCAGGCGAACGGAGATATGATTGAAGATCATCTCCGTCCAGCCATGGTAATTGATGAGGTGATAACATTCGGCGAGGCGGATCCGAAGCCGTGCTTCTTCTGCGCTGACGTCCACAGACATGTGTTTCTCCTGTTGTTGTCCTATGTGCGCTGGGTGGATTTGAAATCCGCGATCCTGACCATTGCGGCGGCGTTCGGCGTGGGAACGCCCCGCGCCGCGGCCAGGGCCATGACCGCATGGCCGATCGCAGGCAATTCCAAGCTACGCCCTCCGCGATAATCCTGGAGCATCGACGTCGTATGGCCGCCCGCGCCGATAATGACCCCCAGAAGCTCTTCGACGGTCTTGAGCGGGGCGATGCCGTACGCCTCTCCCACGGCAATGGTCTCGCGCAGCACGTCGCCCATGAGCGCCCGCATCGTCTCGCTTGCCGCCAGGGTTGTCAGGTCGGCCTCGCAGACGACCGATAGGGGATTGGTGGCGAGATTGGCCGCGAGTTTGCTCCAGACCTCGCGCGCGATCTCGGGGCAGAGGCGGATTCCAATCCCGGCCGCGCGGAAAATTTCCTCGACGATCCGGACACGCGGCGGATAGGCGGGTTCACATGAAGGATCACCCAGCAGTAAAAGGGGCGGCCTGAGCGAGCGCACGACGCCTGGCGCATCGGAGGACGCGAAAGCATAGGCCACGCACCCGACTACTCCCGGGACCGGGAACGTCCGCGCCAGCACGTCGTGCGGATCCACGACGCTGCGCGCGACGCCAAGCGGGTTGCCGTCCCCGGCCGTCAGCCACCACGGCACGCCGTTCACGACGGGGACGATGATCGTGCGGGAATCCACCGCGTGCGCAACCGTCTCCGCCAACGCGGGAAGTTGATGCGCCTTTGCCGCCAGGATGATGATGTCCTGCACCGCGTCGGGGGCGCGGATGTCGGCCGGGGGGCGCACGACATGCGTCTGCGTGCCGTCATGCAGCACCAGGCCGTCGGTGCGAATGCGCCGCAATGTTTCCCCGCGCGCGACGACCGAAAGATGCGGCTGCGTGCGGGCCAGCATGGCGGCCAGCAACCCGCCAAGCGCCCCGACACCCGCGACGCAGATCCTGGGCGCGCCGGCCGTCACGCGTCGATCACCAGAAGCGGGGAATGCGCGCGGGAGCAGCACAGCGCGATCTGGTCGGTGCGCTCGTCCTCGGTCAGGTACTCGTCGCGATGATCGGCGTCGCCTTCAAGGAGGTTCACGACGCAGGTGCCGCAGATCCCCTGCTCGCAACTGACCGTTATCCGAACCCCGCCGCGGGCCAGCGCTGTGGTGATCGCCTCCTCCGCGCCGACTCGAACGCGCACGCCGGATTTCGCCGCCAGAACCTCGAAACTTCCACCGCCCGCGACGGGGAGAGCGGAAAACGCCTCGCGATGCACGTTCGCCTGGGGGACGCCCGCCTGACTGGCAGCATCGGCCACCGCGTCCATCAGGCCGATCGGCCCACACACATAGACGTGCGTCTCGTTGGGATCGTAGCCCGAAGCCAGCGCGGAGCCGGGCGCGAACCGTGGCGTGGCGGCATCACCGCGGTCGTGGATCCGCACAGCATCCGCGAAGGGAGATTGGGCCAGCACCGGCGCAAAAACCGTATCCCGTGCGACGTAGTGCAGCGTGAACGCCTCTCCGCGATCATGGAGTTCGTACGCCATGGCGATCAGCGGCGTGATGCCGATCCCACCCCCGATCAGAACGGAATGGCGCGCGCCGGCGGAAAGGGGAAAAAGATTGCGCGGTGGCGCGATCCTGAGGCGCGTGCCGGGGGTCACGAGGCGATGCACCGCGCGGGAGCCGCCGCGCGATTCGGCCTCGAGCAGCACGGCGAGCCGATAGCGGCTGACATCGGCGGGATCGCCACACAACGAATATTGACGAACCAAACCGTCACCGAGGAACAGGTCGATATGGGCGCCGGCCTGCCAGCGTGGCAGCGCACCCCCGAGTGGCAGAAGGTCGAAGCACAGCACCTGGCCGAATGTCTCGACCATGCCGACCTGGACCTCGATCGGACCCGTGATTCCGGTGGTGTTCATCGCATGAAGAGCCCGCTATTGATGTCGATGGTGGCCCCTGTGATGGACGCCGCGTCGGGGCGCGCCAACTCCACGACCATGCGCGCCACAGTACGCGGGTCACCCAGGGCGCCGGTCGGAATGTTCGCGACCACGCGAGGCACATTTTCCGCGCCGATCGTCTCCGCGATCGACGGCAGGTCCAGCGGTCCCGGCGCGATGGTGTTCACGGTTACGCCGAACGGCGCGAGGTCACGCGCGAAGACTTTCGTCAGCGTGTGCACGCCTCCCTTGGAGGCGGCATAATGCGCGCCCGTCGCCATGCCGCCATTTTCTCCGGCCAGCGACCCGATATTGACGATCCGGCCGCCCTTGTCCTGCGCGCGCAGGCGGCGCGCGAAGCGCTGGCATGCCAGGAACGTCCCGCGCAGATTGACGGAGATGACGGCATCGAAGGTCTGGATGTCGATATCGAGAACCTTCTGCGCCTTCATGATCGCGGCATTGTTCACCAACAGCCAAGGCAGCCCCACCGCCTGCTCGACCGCATCGAACGCTGCCTCGACGGAGGATTCCGATGCCACATCGAGCTTCACCGCGATCGCGCCGTGGCCAAGCTGTTCGGCCCGGGCCCGCGCCGCGTCGAGGTCCACGTCGCCGATCGCGACGCGATATCCCGCCTCGACGAGACGTTCGGCGATAGAGGCGCCCAGCCCCCTCGCCGCCCCGGTGACCAGTGCCGCCCGCGTCACAGGATGTAGCTCACGGCAGTGAGTGCTTCCGTCGAACCGAGCAGGCGGATCACCTTGAGGTCGATCTTCAGCCCGTCCGGCATCCGCACCAGCCGATACGTCACATTGGCGGCATAATCGCGCTCGCGCCCCTGCCGCAGTTCGGTCAGATGCTGCGCACAGCGGAATGTGCAGTGCGTGTCATCGCTTTCCAGCATGCGATAGCGCGATTGCAGCCTGACTGTGCGCGCCGGCGGAGCCGCGGAGATCGAGCGCCCGCCCAGCAGGCGTTCGACGCGCTTCCTGCGCATCTCCGCGTCGTCATAGGCGTAGTTCAGAACGCTCTCGAAATCGTCCACATCCGGATCGATCGGCACGACATAACGCCCGTCTGCCGTGTAGAGCCCGAGCCATTCCATGAACTGACCGTGATCGAGCAGGTCCGCTTCCAGCGTGACGAGCGCGATCGCCTCATCGAGCGTGATGCTCATACCCCGGCCTCCCCGGTCATCGCCACGAGCCATTGCCGATAGGCCGCGCGCATGCCCGTCTCCGCGCTGACGTCGCTGAAGAGATTTCCATCCTCGCGCCGTGACTCATGTCCGATCCCGCGATTAAGAAGCACGGCGATGTCGCGCCCGGCCAGCGCGCCGCGCTGCACGCGGTCCCAGGCTTCCGCGTCATCCGGGGTGCCGAAACCCATCGGCCCCTGGAAATGCTCATGCAGGCGCAGGCGCACCTGGTTCGCGATGTCCGGGCCGCCATCCATGCCGATGGCGATATGGCGGATTTCTGTCTGCGAGACGCCCAGCGGCCGTAATACGCGGAAGAAGGCCATGGAACAGGCGAGATTCGGAAACAGGTTGAGATTGAATCCCGAACCGCCGACCGCGCGCACGATGCGGCGCACCTGCTCGGGCGGGTATTCCTGCCCGAGTTGCGCCGCGAGTGCGGCGAATCGTTCCGGGATGGGGGCTTCGAGATTGTCTTCGAGATCGACCAGATCGGGGATCATGACCATGACCGAGTGGCCGTGCCCGAGATCCTCCACAAAGCCCTTTCCGCCGCCGAAGGTCAGGATATCCTGCGTTTCCTGATCGACGGAGTCGAGGAAGGATTTGTGCACGATCGGGAAATGATAGGCGTCGGTCGTGTTTTCGAGCTGGATCTTCCAGTTGCCGGGGAACGTGAATTTATGTTCCCCCATCGTCTTGACCGGCCATCCCGCGCCCTGCTTCATGAACAGGTCGATCCACGGCTTGGCCTTGCCGAGCCAGGCGTCGAGCGGCATGATGGCCGCATCGAAGGTCGCGAAGATCAGACCATTATATTCCTCGACCCTTAATGAGACGAGCGGAAATTCGGATTTGTCGAGCTGCCCGGTATAGCCCTCCTGCTGCGGAACGCCGCGCAACGCGCCATCCAGCCCGTAGGCCCATCCGTGATAGGGGCAGACGAAGCTGGCCGTCCTGCCCTTCTTGAGTTCGCAGACCGTGGCCGCGCGGTGGCGGCAGCGATTGAGCATCACATGCACGGCCCCCTTGCGGTCGCGCGAGACGATGACGGGGTGCGGTCCCACGAAGGTCGTGATGAAATCGCCCGGTTCGGGAAGTTCGCTTCTATGCGCGACCCATATCCAGTTATGCATGAAAATGCGGTCCATTTCCATGTCGTATAACATCGGATCGCTGTAGATCGAGCCGTCGGCGCGATCGGCCCCGAGCAGCATTTTCGGATCTGGAAGATCATTCATAGGCTGTTCCACCCTGATTTGAGACGCAATAATCCGCTGCTTTACGCTTAGGGATAGCCGGGCCGCGCGTCGCGTCCGAGCATGATGCGACCGGCGGCCTCGTAATTGCCCTTTGCCATGAAGGCGTGTTGCGCCACGACGGCGCAATCCTGCATGCAGCGCCCAAGGATGTGGTCGCTCTGCACGGCGGCGATCCCGCCCAGCGCGAAGCAGTGGCGCGCGACCTGCGCGGAAACCTGTGCCGCGTGCGTGGCGGCGAGGCGAATGCGATTGGCCAGTGATTCGGGCACCTGTCCCCCGTCCAGAAGAAGGTCCCATGCCTCATGCGTCACCGCATAGAAAAAGCTTCGGGCACTGGACAGCATCGCCTCGGCCTCTGCCAGTTCGGCCTGGACATGCGGGCGATCCGCCATCACCGGCGCGCCCGTGATCGAGCGCCTTCCGCCCGCCATGGCGGTCGCTTCGTCCAGCGCACGGCGCGCGCAGCCCAGCCCCACGGCCGTCAGAACCTGTGCGGCCAAGCCAAGTGACGGATAGCGATAGATGGGCCTGTCGATTGTCGGCATGCCGCCCCGGATGAACGTCCATGACGCCGGAACGCGAACGTTCTCGACCACCACATCGTGACTCCCGGTCCCGCCGAGACCGATCGTATCCCAGGTTTCCTCGATCCGCACCGAGGCGGCCGGCATCACCGCCGTGCGCGGCAATCCTCCACTTTCTTCCGAAAGCGCTATGCCGACACCGATCAGGGACGCCCCCATGCACCCGCTGGCGAATGGCCAACGCCCGCTTACCAGCACGTCGCCATTGTCCTGCTCCGCCTTCTGCGGGGGGAAGATCGCCCCCGCGAACACCACATTCGGGCCTTCGCGATAGATTTCCTCGAGTGTCGGGATCGGCAACGCCGCAAGATAGGTCGCGGAGACGCCGAAGCTTGCCACCCAGCCGGCCGAAGCATCCGCGTGGCCGATGGTCTCGATCAGTTCAAGAAACGCCGCCGCAGACGCTTCCATGCCGCCGAAACGACTCGCCACAAGGGCGCGATACACCCCGAACCGTTTGAATTCGTCGATGACATCAATGGGAATATGGCGCGCCCGCCGGAATTCCAGCGCCCGCGCACGCACGTCGCGCAGAAACATGTCGAAGTCGGGGCCGCATGCGATTTTGTCTTCGTTCGCGGTGATTTTTCTTAGCATGACCACAAGATTTCCACTCCAGAACGCCATCCCGGATGCGTCGCGCGTTGACGATCTGTTCGGCCCGAGAGCCCCCAGCAACACGGGCATGCTAGTCGCATTTAGTGGATATTTCCACCAAAATCTGCTCGACCTTCGTGACGGCGGCGCCATGGCCGCGTCACGTCGCTCTCAGAAAGAAACACCGCCCTGGAAATACCACTGACGACCGCGGTCAAATGATTTCAGGTAATTGCCGAAGCTTGCCGAGTAACTGCCCCACGCCATGAATTTTTCGTTGGTCGCATTATCCAATCCGACCTGGAAATAATAACGTTCGTTCCTGCTCGCCCAGCGTGTGCTTAGATTGACCAATATGTACTTCGGCTGAATTAAAGTATTATACTGAATTGCATTAAGGTCCGCATTATAGCGCGACCTGTACGACACGTCGGCTCTCGGCGTCATTGTGCCATAGCGGCCAAGATCGATGCGCTTGGCCATCCCGAGATTGGCCGTCCATTTCGACACGAGGGTGAACATCGAGTTCAGCGTCAGGCCCTGAACGGTGTTGTTCAACTGGGTGTAATGCGCGTCTGTCATCCCGAGCGAGCCAAGTGCCGTCCAGCCATCACCCAGCGCGTATTGTCCTTCCAGTTCGAAGCCCGAAATCTGGGCCTTGCCCGCGTTCGTGTAATAGGGACCGATATGGGTTGCGTCCGCCACGAGCAACTGCACGTCATCATAGAACGTGAAAAATCCGGCGGCGCTGAGACGAAGACGATGGTTCAGGCCATAGAATTTGAGGCCACCCTCGAAGGAATTGACAGTTTCGGGCCGAAATGATGGCGGCGACGGCGCGATATTCGTGAGGCGTTGCGTGAAACCACCGCCCTTGAAGCCCTGTGAAAAGGTCGTATACGCCATCAACTCGGGCGTGATCTGGTACGACAGATTCACCATCGGCGTCCAGCGCGCGTTATTGTTGTGGAATCGTTCATAGGGCACGATCCGCGTGCCTGGCGGGATGCTCAGGATCGGCGCACCGATCGTGCTCACATAATACTGATTCGGCAGAAAGCTCTTATTGTCCTCGGTATAGCGCACACCCGCCGTGATGTTGAATTTTTTGGTGATCGAATAGGTCGCCTGGGCATAGCCGGCGTAGTTCTTGTCCGTGAACTGGCCGCCACTCACGAGGCTCAGGACATAAAATTGATTGGGCTCGATATCGTATCCGGATTGATCGAAATAATAGATTCCGGTGGCGTAATGCAGGCGATTGTTCAGCGCGCGCCCGGTTGCCTGGACCTCCTCGGAAAATTGCTTTTCCTGATACAAATCGGCGACATAATTCACCGGAAGCGGAGACGCGTCACGGTCTTGAGCAAATTTTCCAAGGCTCTTGCTGTAGGCGGTAATGGACTTGAGATCGAGATATTGCGACAGGTCATAGTCGATCGTGGCCGATGTCGACCAACTGGTCAGGTTTGAATAATCCGGCCCCGTTCCGTAGTTGGTGTTTTTGCTGTAATAACGGGAATTGAAACAGCCAGGCGCGGTACAATTGGTCAGCGTGCCGCCCGCGATATGGTTGGCGAGCGCGATCATGCTGCTCGTGCTGCTGGGATTGACCCCCGTCGTCACGAAAGGTGCGCCATTGCTGCGGTCGCGGACCCAGTTCCCGCGAAGTGTGACGTTCAGCTTATCGATCGGGTGCCACCGCAACGCCCCCTTGAATACGGGCGTATCCTGGTTGCCCAGTTCCCGCTGGTTCTTCTGATACGGCGCATGGACGTAGCCGTCCTGCATGAAGCTCCCGACCGAGAAGTTCGCGAACACTGTTCTGGAGAGCGGTACATTGAAGAAGACCCGCGAATTGATGCGATTTCCCGTCCCGTATTTGACGTCGGCCTTCGCGGACAGCGTGCTGTTCGGCGTCAATGACGAAACGGATACGGCACCGCCGATCGTGTTGCGTCCGAACAAGGTGCCTTGCGGACCACGCAGGATCGATACATTCGAAATATCGACCATATTGAGCACCGCTCCAACCGGGCTGCCCACATAGACGCCATCGACATACATACCGACGCCGGGATCCACGCCAAACGAAAAATCCGTCTGCCCGATCCCGCGAATGAAGACAGCCGCGGCGTTGGCGACGCCGGAATTCGACGCAACATTGCCGAATGTGATATTGGGCGAAAGATTCTGGATTTTATCGATCGATGAGATGCCCCGCGCAGCAAGCTCGGTTCCGCTGATCGACGTCATGGAGATCGGTGTGCGCTCGATCCGCTCTGCTCTTTTGCGCGCGGTGACGGTCACTTCCTCCAGGCGCGGCGCCTGGGGCTGCTTTGAGGCCACCCGACTTTTCTTTGCCGCGGGCTTGCCGGATGGCGGGATCGTCTGCCCGCTGGCCTGCGGGATAAAGGCAGATAAAGCGAAGAGCGATGTGCCCCCGCACAACATGATGGTACGCAACACGCGCCGTGCGCGACCATCAGTACACCCTACCGAAAATCCCGATGCAATACGACGCATGTCGTTATTCCTTCGTTATAATACCGCCCAGAAGCAATATTGAGCCGAGGCGCGGAATCTGGATGTGGACCGTAACGGCCCGCCAGCCGCCTCGATATGCTCCTGGCACTCCCGACCGCACGGCGTGCAGACGGGGCGCATTTCATTTCGAATCGGCGACTAAAATATTATTAGAAGATTCCACTGATATGTCTACTTTTTTGTTGTTATTTCGATTCATTTTGATGCCCGCGACGCCGCACCCTGATCGCTGTTAATTGGTAGGAAATCATGGAAACATAAAAATGTAGAATAGAAATAACTTTAGTATCAATAGAAAATTGATACGTGAATCAGCATTTTTACAGAACGCATTGGTTTCGATTCATATTTATTTATCGAAAGATGTCATCCGAATGTCCTTGACAACGGAAAGATCACCCACGCCAAGCAATGTCATGGTCGAGTGAATGCCTTGCCGGAAATACTCCAAGACATCGACCACGCCCTGCTCCCCGTCGGCAGCCAAACCGTACGCGTATGGGCGGCCAAGCATGACGCCGGACGCACCCAGGGCGAGCGCCTTGACCACATCACTGCCGTAGCGAAAGCCGCCATCGACCACCACTTGCGCGCGGCCGCCAGCGGCTCTGACATTTTCCTCCAGCACGTCAAACCCGGCAACGGCGCCATCGAGCTGACGGCCGCCATGATTGGAAATGACGATTCCCTCTGCTCCGATCCGCACACATTCAACGGTGTCCTCGGGAAGCATGACGCCCTTCACGACAAGCTTCCCCTTCCAGACATCGCGCAGCCACGCCAGATCGTGCCAACCGATATCGGGGTCAAGTTCACGCGCGATGGTGGCGGCCTGCGCGAACAGATTGGTGCCCATTTTATACCGATCGAGATTGCCCATCGTTCGGCCGCCTCGGCGGGCAGCCGCCCAACTCCAGGCCGGGCGCAGCGCCATATGGCCGACATGGCGTGCCGAGAGGCGGGAGAGGTTGCGAAACCCGTTGCGGGCATCACGCGCGCGCATGGGCGTGACCGGAGTATCCACCGTCACGACGAGCGTGCGGATACCGCGCGCCCACGCGCGCGAAACCATGTCACGCGTCAGGTCGCGGTCGCGAAAGATATAGAGCTGAAACGCCAGGGAAACGGGATCCACGACCCGGGCCACATCTTCCACGGACACGATCGAAAAGTGGGAAAGACACGCCGTGACGCCTTGTCGCGCCGCCGCGCGTGCCGCCTTGATTTCTCCCTGGGGCGAGAGCATGCCCGCCATGCCGACCGGCGCCAGCATCACCGGGACGTCCTGCTGATGTCCGAAAAGCGTCGTGCGCGCATTGGGACGCGAGACGCCACGCAAGACCCGCGGCACGAAATATCGCTCGGCGAGTGCACCGAGGTTCCGGCGCATCGTCGTTTCGGAATAAGCCCCGCCATCGACGTAATCGAACAGCCATCGCGGCAATATGCGCCGCGCAGCCAGACGGAGCGCCTCTATGGAAACAATCATGCCCCCCTCCAACGCGTCGGCCATCGGCACCGACAGCGGCATCACTTGATGCTAGATCGGAATGTTGGACATTTCCACTGATTATTACATATTACATATTTTTAATATATGTTGTCGTAGATCCGCCGGGTAAGCGTCATCAAGGCTTGAAGGTCCGCATCATCGATGTCGTGAAACGCCCGCTCGAAGATCAATCCGGCCTTCGCGCGTACCTGATCGAGCGAGTTGCGCCCCTTCTCGGTGAGACGGACTTCGGTGACGCGTCCGTCATGCGGAGCGATCGACGTGACCACCAACCCTTCGCGCTCCATGCGATAGACGAGCTTCGTCATGGTCGAAACGCGAATCACAGCGAGGTCGGCGATCTTGCTGATCGTCGCGCATTCGTGTTCATGGAGGATATTGATGACTCGCCAACGCGGCACATCCATGCCGATCGGCTTCAGATGCGCGTCCATTCGCAGGTGGTACAGCCCCACCAGACGCGAAAGATGGAAGAACGGTGACGTCTCGGGAGAAAAAGACGGGTCGGTCGGGTTTGCCTGAAGCCACGCCTTGCCCCGTTTCACGCTCGTTTTCTGATTTTTGTTCACCATGATCCGTCCCTAGAGCATTTCCACTGCACACCGGTTCAGCGGAAATGCTCTATGTCCTTATTTTATCGAGCATCTTCACCCGTTCAAACGATTCCGTTTGAATGGGATCTGCTCTAGCCGATCAGCCTGGCGCTGAAAAGAACGTCCCTTCACCTTGGCGGAAAGCTTCAGCAGG
The DNA here is from genome assembly GCF_013376155.1 of Nguyenibacter vanlangensis. GTDB lineage: Bacteria > Pseudomonadota > Alphaproteobacteria > Acetobacterales > Acetobacteraceae > Gluconacetobacter > Gluconacetobacter vanlangensis. Next base: position 233 of record NZ_JABXXP010000045.1, on the reverse strand, counting down.
CTGTCGGGTTGGGGGCTGCGGTGGTGAGGATGGCAGAGGCGGCGGCGTTTGGGCGGCGGTCAACCGCGCGATTAAAGCGGGTGAAGCCCATGGCGCCCTTGCCAGGTCAGATCGCCGGCAGGCGCGCGTCCATCGCCGGGTTGAAAGAGAAATCGCAGGCGCGGGTCCAGTCCGCGTCCGGCGGCAGAAGGCCGGCGGCGACCAGGAAGTCGCGCACCGCGCGGCAGCGGGCC
>NZ_JABXXP010000044.1 GCF_013376155.1 Nguyenibacter vanlangensis | reverse complement strand
CCGGCCCACCGCTGGCTGCGCGACATCGTGGCGGCGGTGTGCCGCCGCTGACCGGAGCGACCGGCCGGGATCCCCTCCGGCGCCGGCTCGATCGCGCCATGGCGACCGTCAAAGCGTTGAGAGCCGTCTCAGGCCCATTGCCGCCATCCGACGCCGGTCTGATTCAAGGCGTCGCCTTCCCGGCATCGTTTCCGGGCCGATTTGTCAGGATGGCGCTCGTAATAAGGTGAACGAGATGATCCGCCCGCGACGCGAATGAGGGTTGGTCGACCGCCCAGCCCAGTGCGGTGACCAGGGCGAACAGGTCGTCCCCATTCATATCGGCGCGCACCGTTCCCTCCTCCTGCGCACGGAGCAGCAGTCGCGCCCCTGCCGAATGCACGGCTGCGCATGAAGCATAAAGAGCGGAGTCCGGGTTCGCGTGGGCGGCCGCCATCATGGCGACAACGCCCCGATAGCTTTGGGCGAATGCCACCAATTCCCGAAACCAGGACAGAAGTGCTTCATCCGCCGAAATCGACGTTTCGCCTTCGTCTGCCTTCTGCGCCAGCGCGTCCAGATTGGTGCACAGCAACGCTTCGAACAGGGCTTCCCGCGTCGGGAAATGACGAAGCAGCGTGGCCAACCCGACGCCGGCCCGGCGAGCGATATCACGCATCGACACGTCGGCACCGTGCTCGGTGACGACGTCACGCGCGATCGCGAGAATTTGGCTGCGATTTTTTTTTGCGTCGGCTCGCATTGATTGCCTTGATAAACGGATCAGTGATCCATATAAATGGATCGGCGATCCATTAAAAATACAGCGCACGCCCGCAAATGACAACAGAGGCGCTGCCCGACACGCCGAAAGGAAAAGCCATGAGAAAGCTTGAGGGTAAGGTTGCAGTCGTCACCGGAGGCGCTACCGGCATCGGCCTTGCCGCGGCGAGGCGCTTCATCGAGGAAGGCGCCCTCGTCTTCATCTTCGGCCGCCGGCAGTCGGCGCTCGACGCCGCCGTGGCCGACCTCGGACCCGATGCCCGCGCGGTGAAGGGCTCGGTCACCGATCTGGCCGACCTCGACCGCCTCTACGCGGCGGTGAAGGCCGAACGCGGCACCCTCGACATCGCCTTCGCCAATGCCGGCGCGGGAAGCCCGCGTCCGCTCGGCGAGATCACCGCCGCGCACATCGACGAAATCTTCGACACCAACGTGAAGGGTACAATCTTCACGGTCCAGAAGGCGCTGCCGCTGATGGGGCCGGGCGGTTCGATCATCCTGACCGGATCGAGCGCCGGCACCACGGGCGCCCCGGAGTTCAGCGCCTACAGCGCGAGCAAGGCGGCAGTGCGCAACCTCGCGCGGACCTGGGCGGAGGACCTGAAGGGCACCGGCATCCGGGTCAACGTATTATCGCCGGGGCCGACGGCGACCGAACTCGCGAAGGACGCGCTGGGCGAGGAGGGCATGAAGGCCTTCGCCTCGATGAATCCGCTCCAGCGCATGGCCGATCCGGCGGAGATCGGGGCGGTGGCCGCCTTTCTCGCGTCGCAGGACAGCAGCTTCATGACCGCCAGCGAGGTCGCCGTCGACGGCGGCCTGGCGCAGATCTGACGCACCGCGCCCGGCCGATCACTCCATCCACGGAAGAAAACGAAATGACACACCCTCTTGAAGGAAAAACCGCGCTCGTTACCGGGGCATCGCGGGGCATCGGCCGCGCCATCGCCGAACGTCTCGCAAAGGATGGCGCGACGGTCGCGCTGACCTACAACGCCAGCAAATCCGGCGCGGACGAGGCGGTCGCAGCCATCGAGAAAGCCGGAGGGACTGCGTTCGCGATCCACGCGGACCTCGTTGACCCGGCGACCGTCCCGGCCCTGTTCGAAAGACTGGACGCCGAGTTCACCAGGCGCAACGGACGCAAAGCCCTCGACATTCTGGTCAACAACGCCGGCAATTCCGGCTGGGTCGGCTTCCAGGACGCAACACCGGAGAGTTGGGACACCCTGATCGCGGTCTACGCCCGCGCGCCCTTTTTCATCGTGCAGGCCGCGCTGGATCGTCTTGCCGATGGTGGAAGCATCATCAACATCTCTTCCGCCGCCGCCACGAAGCCCGTGACGGCCGCGCCCGTCTACGCGATGGCCAAGGCAGCGATCAATACTCTGACCCATGCGCTGGCAATCGAGCTGGGGCCACGTGGAATTACCGCGAACGCCGTGGCGCCGGGCTACACCCGAACGGACGTGAATGCCGCCATCCGGCAGAATTCCGAACTCGTAAAGGCAGTCGAGGCCCAAATCGCACTGGGACGCTTCGGCGAGCCTTCGGAAATCGCCGCCGTCGTGGCGTTCCTGGCCTCCGATGACGGCCATTGGGTGACGGGCCAGACGATCGAAGCAAGCGGCGGCTACAAGCTCTGACCACGCCGAAAAATCAAAGGAGACCATAATGAGCTACGCAATTATCGGCTTCGGCAAGATCGGCCATGCTCTCGCCAGGGCGTTCGCCCGCAAGGGCATCGAAGTATCCGTCGCCACCACGCGCGATCCAGCGCGCTTTGCATCCGATGCAGCCGCGATCGGCCCTACGATCATCCCCGCAACGCTGGCGGACGCCGTCAAGGCGGAGATCATCTTTTTGGCGGTCCGTTTCGAGTCACACCCGGAGATCGCGAAGACGCTGCCCGACTGGAAGGGAAAGACCCTCATCGACACGATGAACACCCTGGCCCCGCTTGAAGAACTGGATGGTCTCCCGTCCTCTGCCGTCGTCGCGAAGGCGTTCACCGGAGCCAGGCTGGTGAAAGGCTTTAACCATCTGGCCGCCGCCGTCCTGAACCAGGACCCTGCCGTGCACGGCGGCAGGAGAGTCGTGTTCCTGGCCGGCGACGATGACGGCGCGACAGCCGAGATCGGTGCGCTCGCGGAAAATCTCGGTTTCGCGCCGATCAATCTCGGCGGACTTTCAGAAGGTGGATTGCTTGTGCACGCGCGCGGCAATCGCTGGGGCCACCTGATCTTTAAGGACCTGGTCAAGTTCGATCGATAAATCATGCCTCCTGGACACATCCCGCACCTCTACCGGTGGATCACCGCTGGGAACGCCTGGCCCGGCGTGACCTTGCTGGGTGATGCGGCGCACTTGATGTCCCCTTTCGCTGGCCAAGGCGCCAATCTGGCGATGTTCGATGCCGCCGAACTGGCCCGCGCAATCGTCGCCGATCCCGATGACGGCGACGCCGCGCTGGCTGCCTACGAACGTGAATTGTTTTGCCGGAGCAAGCGCGTCGCCGTTGCCAGCGCGCGCAACCCGGATCAGTTTTTTGGCACGGATGCGCCACAGAGCGTCGTCGATCTATTCAGCAATCCTGCGTGAATGAAACTCAGGCGACCACCGTCAAGCCCGGCGAAGCGCGCAAGCGGGCTATGTCGCGCGCCGGCGGTTCTCCGAAGTGGCGGCGATATTCGCGACTGAATTGCGACGGGCTTTCGTACCCCACGCGGAGGGCGGCAGTCGTGATGTCGATATCCTCCACCAGCATCAGGCTGCGCGCGTCCTGCAGCCGGAGCTGCTTCTGGAACTGCAGCGGCGTCATCGCCGTCACGGCGCGAAAATGCGCGTGCAGGCTCGACGGACTCATGCCCACGTCCGCGGCAAGCCGTTCGATGCTGAACCGTTCCCGGACGTGCTGCCCGATCCAGGCGATGGCGCGGCCGACCTGGGCCATCCGCCCCTGGCTGGACGTAATGTGGCGCATCCTGGCGCCGTCCGGGCCGGCAAGCAGGCGATAGAGAATTTCCTGCTCGGCAAGCGGCCCGAGCACGGGCAGCGCCGCCGGATCGTCGAGCAGACGCAGCAGGCGCAGGACCGCGTCCAGCAGTCCGGCACCGGCGTCGGACACCGTCTTGCCGATGGGCGGAACGGGCGCTCCCGGCGGAGGCGGCACGCGCAACGCCAACTGCCCCAGCATGACCGGATCGAAATCGAGATACAGGCAGAGATAGGGCCTGTCGGGCGTCGCCTCGACCACCTGGCCCGTCACCGGCAGGTCATGGGTTACGATCCCATAGCGGCCCGGCGCATATCTGAACGCACGGTCGCCCAGCGTGACCTCCTTTTGCCCCTGCGCGACGAGGCACAGTTGCGGCCGGTAAACATTCGGCATCGGCATCGTGACCGTGGAGGATCGAACAAATATCATACGTTCGACGGGGGTGGCGTGGAAGCCATCCTTCGAGACGTGCCTCGCAATCACGGCAGCAATTTCGGCCAGTATTTCCATCAGACGGACCATCGCACGCGCGCGGAAAGGCGACAATGCGAAACGCGGCATCCGGAGGATCGGGCAGGAATCCCGGCGCATCGGGCTAACGGTTCGGCGTCGCCGCGCATCACAATGCCGGCAGCGCCCGGGTCACGGCAAACCGGGCTGCGGAACAAGTATGGAGCGACCATGACAATCGAGACCCTGAAAATTCCCAGGATCGCACTGGGGACCTGGGCCTGGGGCGACAGCGGCGAGGCCGGCGACGGCTATTTCGGCAGCCACCTGACCCGGGCTGGCCTGGAAGAGGTCGCGGACAAAGCGCATGCGGCCGGCTTCACGCTGTGGGACACCGCCATGGTGTACGGCATGGGCCGTTCGGAAACCGTACTCGGGGACGTGCTGAAGCGCTTCGCGCGCAGCGACTACCAGCTCTCCACGAAGTTCACCCCGCAGGCCGCGGGCACCGGGGATGACCCGATGGCGGACATGCTGGAGCAAAGCCTGGCACGCCTCGGCACCGACTACATCGACCTCTACTGGATTCACAATCCAGCCGATGTGGCACGGTGGACGCCTTACCTGATCCCGTTGCTCAAGAGCGGCAAGGTCAAACATGTCGGCGTCTCGAATCACACCCTGAGCGAAATCAGGCGCGCCAACCGGATTCTCGAAGAATCCGGGTTCCGGGTCGAGGCCATCCAGAACCATTACAGTCTCCTTTACCGCGGCTCCGAGGATGCCGGCATCCTGGATTATTGCCGCAGCCACGGCATCCCGTTCTTCGCCTATATGGTTCTGGAACAGGGCGCCCTGACCGGCAGATACAGTCCGGAGAACCCGCTGCCGGAAGGAACCAACCGGGCGCAGGCTTACAACGGCATGCTGTCTCAATTGCAGGCGCTGACGGACAGGCTCGCCTCGATCGGCCAAAGCCACGGTGCAGCAGCTCCCGATGTCGCGACGGCCTGGGCCATCGCCAAGGGCGCGACGCCGATCATCGGCGTCACCAGGCCCGACTACGTCGATGGCCTGGTCCGGGCCACCAGCTTGACGCTCACCGGCGACGAGGTCGCGGAGTTGGAAGCCCTCGCCGACGCCGCCGACGTGAACACCCGCGGCTGGTGGGAAAAAGAAATGTAAGTCCGAGCGCCTGCGCAAGCACCGCGAGCCGCAGTTCCGCACATTATTCTTTCCTTGGGCGGGGCTACCGGCATTCGCGGAGGCGACGGAAATGCGCCAATATTCCACATTGTTGAACTTCCGACCGAAATAGCGCCGAAAATTCTTGAAAATCTGCTATGATCCCGCGGCTTGTTCGCGGAGGTGCTCTTGCCGGAGAATGAAGACAATGGAGGACGGTTGATCCAGTCGATCGAGCGCGCCGTCGCCATTCTGGAGATCATCGCCCGCGAGGGCGGTGCGGCCTCTCTCAAGCATATCGCCGAGAGGACCGGCATCGGCAAGACGACGGCACACAATATCCTCAAGACGCTGGACGTGCTGGGCTATGTCCGCCGGCGCGTCGGCGATACCCGCTATCACCTGGGCGGGCGCATTCTGAACCTTGCCCGGATCACGGGTGATGACGGCGCGCTACGGACCCGTCTGCGCCCGGTGCTGGAGGCCATTGCGGTGAAGACGGGCGAGACGGTCTATCTTGCCGTGCCGAGCGGTGACGAAACCTATTATCTCGATGCTATCGAATCAGACCGGATGCTAAGGACAGCGAGTCCCGGTGAAGCCAGGTTGCGGCTTGAAGGATCAGCGATCGGCCTCGTCTTCCTCGCCTTCATGCCGGGCCTCGGCAAGCGTGTGCTGGCGACCCGCGCCGATGCGCTTGGACCGGATATCCAATCGCAGATCGACGCGGTCGAGAGGGTCGGGTTCGCGCTCGATCTCGAAAACTATGAGCCAGATCTTCACTGCGTCGCCGTTCCCTGGCGGGAAAACGGCGAGGTCCGGGCCGCCATCGGCTTGAGCGGACCATCGACCCGCCTGCCGCGCGACAAGCTGACGGACCTTGCCTGGATGATGATGAGAGAGGCCGAGAAGGTTCAATGACGCAACAAGACCAGTCCACTGTAAGGCACCGCAATCGGAATTGCGACATTACCCATGTTGCGCTTCACAGAATTTCGCCTGTCATGACGTAAAAATCCCCGCTCATCATGGTGTAGAAAGCGCGGCAGATCTTCTGCTCGAAATTATCACAGTGAACGACCGTCGATTTGTCGTCCTCTTGCCACGACAAGAGGAAGTTTCCACCGGCCAGTTCAGTCCAACGAAATGGCACTGTCATCTTCGTCCCCAGCAGGTCACCCGACAAAAATTCGACAGAGATGGTCCGTCCATCCGCCGAATAGGCATTCGTTACTTCCAGTCCGTTTTCGAAGCGGATCGTGTATTTTTTCCCGGCATGGGGAAACGTCGTTTGTTCTGTCATGTCTGTGTCCCTGGAAAGCGAATGAACAAATTCATCCCGAGATATAACGCCATTGGATACAAGATAAATAAGCTTGCATTCCATTCATTATAGAAGAAATGTCCATAATGAACGCATGGAGACGCCTCCCGATCGAACGGGTGCGCGATGACACATCATGAACCGTTACCAATGACGCCCCAAAGGGCGTGCCGGAGACTGTCGGATGGATTCGATTTACGGGATCAGCCTGTTCGTGAAAGCGGCCGAGACGCTCAGCTTCATCGATGTCGCCCGAACCACCGGGCTATCGGCTTCGGCGGTGGGCAAAAGCATTGCCAGGCTCGAACGGAGCATCGGCGTCACTCTGTTCCGTCGCACCACCCGAAGCATGACATTGACCTCGGAAGGAGAAATTTTCCTTCAGCATTGCCGCAATATTCTCGAAGAATTTCATATCGCCAAACAGAAGCTCGACCATATCTCCGAGGAACCGAGCGGCCCTCTACGGATCACCCTGCCTCTGGTCGGGCCCCTGTTCAACCCGATCCTCAAGGAATTCATTTCGACCAATCCGAACGTGCAACTGGATGTTCATTTCTCCGACCATTTTGTGGATCTGGTCGAAGGCGGCTTCGATGCGGCAGTGCGGATCGGCGACATCGACGATTCCCGGCTTGTCCGCCGACATCTCGGCTCCTTTCGCATGCAGGTGGTCGCCTCCGCGAAATATCTTCAAGCCAGGGGAACACCACGGACGCCACAGGATTTGAGTAATCATAGCTGCCTTCTCTATAAATATCCCTCCAGCGGCAAGTTCGAGGAATGGCCGCTTCCCGATTGGCGGAAGATCACTGCCGGCACTTTCAGCCACTATACCGTCTGCAACGCGATCGAATCGCTTTTATTCTTGGCGGAGAGCGGCTGCGGTATCGCCTGCCTGCCCGACTTTCTCGTCAAGAGATCGATCGCTGCAAGGAAACTCGTCGCTGTGCTCGAAGACTATGAATCGCCGGCACGCGATCTCAATATATTATGGCCGCCGGGTCAGTACATGACCACCAAGCTCCGGCGCTTTATCGACATCCTGACCGAGACGCTTATTATGTGATCGCGGTATTCCCACAGATGCCGCGATTCTCTGCAATGCCGGGCGACAGGAATACCGTCCAACGCCGCCGCGCCTGGGCATTCAGCATTATTGAACATATGACGTTTTTCAAAAACTCTTGTTTTGTTTAGCGCATTCCTGAATATTGTCCTGGCTTCCTTCAGTCCAACGAGAGGAAGCCGGATGAACTCCGAACTCGCCACATCCCTCATCGCGACCGCGACAGCCGAAGCCACCAAAGGCGGCGTTGCCGTCTGCATCACAATCCTCGACGCCGCTGCCCATCTCGTCGCCTTCCATCGCATGGACGGCGCCAACATCGGCCCGATCGAGGTCAGCCAGAAGAAGGCGCGCACCGCCGCGCTGTTCCAGACCGACAGCCTTCTGCTCGGACAAGCCGCCCAGCCCGGCGGCCCGATCTATACGCTTGAAAACACCAATGGCGGTCTCATCAGCTTCGGCGGCGGTGTCGTGCTGCGCGACAGGGCCGGCACGGTGATCGGTGCCATCGGCATAGGCGGCGCACCCGTCGAAGTTGATGAGATCATCGCGCAGGCGGCCGCCGCCACGCTTCTTTCTTAAGCGAGGAAGACAGGCATGCCAATCGGTCTCTTCGCTCTCGCGGTGTCCGCCTTCGCCATCGGCACCACCGAATTCGTCATCGTCGGACTGATCCCGGGAATGGCCCGGGATCTTTCCGTATCCATCCCGACTGCCGGCCTGCTCGTCAGCCTGTATGCGCTATCGATCACGCTTGGCGCACCGACCGTCACGGCGCTGACCGGCCGGTTGCCGCGCCGCCCGCTCGCCATCACCCTGATGCTGATTTTCACCCTCGGCAATCTGATCGCCGCCTTTGCGCCGGGCTATGACATGTTGCTTGCCGGGCGTATCGTGACCGGCGTCGCCCATGGCGTGTTCTTCTCGATCGGCGCAACAGTCGCGACGTCGCTGGTCGACAAATCGCGTTCGTCGCAGGCCGTCGCGCTGATGTTCGCCGGACTGACCGTCGCCATGGTGGTCGGCGTGCCGTTCGGGGCGTTCGTCGGCCAGCATTGGGGCTGGCGCGCGCCGTTCCTGGTGGTCGCGGCGCTCGGAGCGATCAGCGTGGCCGGGTTGATGGCATGGCTGCCCAAGGCCATCCCGCATACGCCGCCAACCGGCCTGATCTCTCAACTCGGTCTCCTCGGCAAGCCAAGGCTGCTCGCCATGTATCTCGTGACGACTTTCGGCTTCGGCAGTTCCTTCGTCGTCTTCACCTATCTCTCGCCGCTGATGACAGGCGTAACCCATGTCAGCGAACAGACCGTGAGTCTGGCGCTGATGCTGTTCGGGGTCGCCACCGTCATCGGCAATCTGTTCGGAGGCAGGCTCGCCGACCGGATCGGCAGCGAACCGGCGCTCAGGATCGTTCTGATCGGACTGATCGTCTCGCTGGCCGCCCTGCCGCTCACGGCAAGCCATGTCATCGGCATCTTCGTGAATCTGTTCGTCTGGGGCGTATTCGCCTTCGCGATCTCTCCGATCATGCAGGCGGGGGTCGTAAAGACGGCCGCGATCGAAGCCCCCGACGCCGTCGGCACAGCCTCGGGCTTCAATATCGCCGCCTTCAATCTCGGCATATCGGGCGCCTCATTCATCGGCGGCGTTCTCGTCGATGGCCCCGGCGTAATCACGACACCATGGGCCGCCATCGCGCTCGTCGCGCTGGCTTTGCTGATCGTCGAATGGCTCCTGCGTCAAAGACGCTTGAGCCTTCGCACGGCATGAGAGGCGCTCCGAGAGCGTGGCCTCATTCGTTCGGCGGATCGATCTCGGCCTGACGCTTCCGCATGCCGAGCGCGGCCCACGCTCCCGCTCATTCGAGCGATGCACCTTTCTGCTCGATCACACACAAAAATCTGGCGTTCGGGATGCGCCCATGATAGGTTACATGTAACCAACGTTATGGAAGTCGATCATGGTCGCGGTATCAAAGCCCAAGACAGTGCGCGTGAAGGTGCGCGAGCATCGCGAGCGGCTGCGCGCGCAGGGGCTGCGACCGATCCAGATTTGGGTGCCGGACGTGCGCTCTCCTTCTTTCCGTGAGCAAGCCCGCCGCCAGTCTCAGGCGGTCGCCGCCAGCGCCCACGCTCATGACGACCAGGCCTTCATCGACGCCGTGTCCGATTGGGGCGATGAATGAGGCGCGGCGAGGTTTGGACCGTTTCCGGGGGCAGCAACTACGCGGGCAAGCCGCGCCCCGCCGTCATCGTGCAGGATGACAGTTTCGACGCCACCGACTCTATCACCATCTGCGCCTTCACCACCGATCCGACCGACGCGCCGCTGTTCCGTCTTGTCGTGGAGCCGAACGGGCGCAATGGCCTGCGCTCCGCCTGCCGCCTGATGGTGGACAAGATCACCACTGTCCCCAAAGCCAAGATGGGCGCGCATGTCGGACGCCTCGATGACGAGGACATGGTGCGGCTCAATCAGGCCATGACCGTGTTCCTCGGCATGGCGGTGACGCCGAGGGCCGGAAGGAGGAAACCGCCGTAAGCTTCGAATTGTCGCCCCGATCGCGCGGCGAAAGACGACCATGGGCGGCACATAGGCTATTCGAGATTTTGGATGTGCCCGCGATCAACGCACGCTTGTCGCCATCGGAGGCGGGGAATCAGCAGAAACTGGCGTGCCCAGTTTTGTTCCGAAATGGCGGAGAGGGTGGGATTCGAACCCACGGTACGCTTGCACGCACAACGGTTTTCGAGACCGCCCCGATCGACCGCTCCGGCACCTCTCCATAATCCAACGCGGCGATGGATGCGGCTTATAGGGGGGGTGCCGGCCGCACGCAAGCCACCACGATGCGTTTTTCACTCATTATGCTATTGTCCCCGCCACACGCCTCGCGCCCTGTCCCGCGCATTGCCTGTTGACGTCCCGCGCGCTCCACCTGTAGAAGCCCCACTTCTCCCCCGCTCGCCCGGGGGTTCAGCCATGCCCGCATGGCCAACAACAAAAAGCGACTGGGCCGCGTCGCCTGTTCCGCCAGGGGCCGCACGCGCCAAGAGATCGGAAAGAGTTAGGACAAACCATGTTCGCAGTCATCCGCACCGGCGGAAAGCAGTATCGCGTCACCCCGGACACCGTGCTGAAGGTCGAGAAGCTCGACGCCGAGGCCGGCGCCACAGTGACCTTCAATGACGTCCTCGCCGTCGGCGGCGAAGCCGGCACGACGATCGGCGCCCCGACCGTCCCCGGCGCCAGCGTGACCGCCACGGTCATCGCGCAGGACCGTCTGGACACGGTCATCATCTTCAAGAAGCGCCGCCGGCAGAACAGCCGCCGCAAGAACGGCCACCGCCAGCCCATCACCGTGCTGCGCATCGCCGCGATCAACGCCGCCTGAACCCCGCGCGGGGCGCATCGGCGCCCCGGGGCATCTCAGGTCAGATCAGATTCAGGAGTTCAGGCAATGGCACAAAAAAAGGCAGGCGGTTCGTCCCGCAACGGACGCGATAGCGCGGGCCGACGCCTCGGCGTCAAGAAGTTCGGCGGCGAAAGCGTCGTCGCCGGCAACATCATCGTCCGTCAGCGCGGCACCAAGATGAAGCCGGGCAGCAATGTCGGCCTCGGCCGCGACCACACGATCTTCGCCCTGGTCGACGGCCATGTGCGCTTCGAGCGCCGCGCCGAAGGCCGCGTCCACGTGTCGGTCGAGGCCCTGGCGATCGCCGCCGAGTAAGCACGCCCGCGTCTCGGGGCCGCAGGCGACCCGCAAAGGGCCGGTCCTCGGGATCGGCCCTTTTTGCGTTGCGCCCCCCTCGCCCCATATGCACGCTCTCACGGACATGCCGTCTCGGGCGGCCCCTTCGTTCCGACCGGACCAACGACGATGAAATTCCTCGACCAGGCCAAGATCTACGTAAAATCCGGTGACGGCGGCGACGGCGTCGTCGCCTTCCGGCGAGAGAAATACATCGAATTCGGCGGTCCCGACGGCGGCAATGGCGGCCGCGGCGGCGATATCGTCTTCGAGGCCGCGGGCAACCTCAATACCCTGATCGATTTCCGCTACACGCAGCATTTCCGCGCCCGCAAGGGCGGCAACGGCGCGGGGTCTGACCGCACCGGCGCCGCCGCCCCGCCGGTCGTCATCCAGGTCCCCGTCGGCACCCAGATCTTCGACGAACACCGCGAAATCATGCTGGCCGACCTCGACAAGCCAGGCATGCGCGTCACGCTCTGCCGCGGCGGCGACGGCGGCCACGGCAACGCCCATTACAAGACCAGCACCAACCGCGCCCCGCGCCGCGCCGACAAGGGCTGGCCGGGCGAGGAACATTGGGTCTGGCTGCGGCTGAAGCTGATCGCCGATGTCGGGCTGCTCGGCCTGCCCAATGCCGGCAAATCGACCTTCCTCTCGGTCGTCTCGGCCGCCCGGCCCAAGATCGCCGACTACCCCTTCACCACCCTGCTCCCGCAGCTCGGCGTCGTGCGCCTCTCGGTGGCCGAGGAATTCGTCATCGCCGACATCCCCGGCCTGATCGAAGGCGCGCATGAGGGCGCGGGCCTGGGCGACCGCTTCCTCGGCCATGTCGAACGCTGCGCCGTACTGCTGCACCTGATCGACGGCGCCGCCGGCGACGTGGTCAAGGCATGGCGCACCATCCGCCACGAACTCGAAGCCTATGACGAAAACCTGGCCCGCAAGCCGGAAATCATCGCCCTGAACAAGATCGACGCGATGACCCCGCAACAGATCTCCAGCCGCCGCCGCGCGCTGGAAAAGGCCAGCGGCGCCCAGGTCGTCACGCTCTCGGGCGCCACGCGGCAGAATCTCGACGCCGTGCTGCGCCTGCTCCAGGACCGCGTGTCCGCCACGCG
>NZ_JABXXP010000043.1 GCF_013376155.1 Nguyenibacter vanlangensis | reverse complement strand
CCAGCCCACCGTATTTCGATCGCCAGGTGTAGAACGTCGCATCGCTGATCCCGTGCCTGCGGCACAGATCCGCAGCCGTGGCACCCGCCTGATGCTCCTTCAGGATCCCGATGATCTGGTCCTGCGTAAACCGTGCTTTCTTCATCGTCTGTCTCCAGTGGACAGACCTTACTTCAAATCGAGGGCATTTCAGGGAGCAAGGTCAGGCTTTTGGGAGCCGCCATTGGCGAGAGCGGATATCGCATTAGCCCGCCTCGCGCTGATCTTCATCGAACAGACCCGCTGCGCGGACTTTCCCAACACTCTCGAGCCCGTGCTTTGCCTGCTTGACGGAAGGGCGCCGCCTCCATCCCCCTGCGGCATAGTTGGCGAGCGCTATACAGATGCCGGTAGACTTATAACGCAGCACGCCGCTGCGCTGACCAGCTTCTGCTGTCGCGATCCAAATCGCCGACGGCACGCGCATGCATTCCTGAATCAGCGCATGGTCTGCGACGTTACGTCCGGTGGCCGGACTATCCGCAGTGAAGTCACCGCCGCCGACCGGCGTACGGATGAGCTCAGACGGTAACGGATCGGTGAGCGACGGGAGGTGATTGCGCAAATCGACCCAGCAGTCCTCCTTCTTGAACCATTCGGTTGGATTCCGGCTGCCGACGCTGGTACGCAGTGCCTGATCGATGAGCGGCGCCCAGGCATTGATCAGGGCTTCGAGCTCAGGCGTCACGCACTGCTGCCGCCAGATCAAATCGAAGTCGATGAGGCCACCCGCCCGCTCGCCCAGGGCCGCCACCAGATAGGCGGCGATGTTGGCGCCATAGGCTGGGAACTTCATGGCGCGTACCAGCCGCTCGGTCGTGCGGTACAGAATCGTGAGTGCGATCAGTCGTCTGAACCATGCCGCATCGGGCGCCGACGCAGCCTGCTCCTTGCGCCGCTGCATGAAGGCCTGAAAATTCTTCTGGCCGCCGAATGCTACCCGCCAGGGGAAACCGTCCCAGGCCGAGAGGTAGCGCGCCAATTCGAGTTTACCGAAGCGACGGGCTTTCGGTGTCTGTTCGCGGAACGCGCGTTGCTCAGTCGTGCGGTAGGAGGCCTTCTGCTCGGCCGCGAGCCAGGAGCCCCGCGCGCGCTCGTAGAACCAGCGGCTGCGCCCGGATTCCAGCCAGGAATTGTTGGCCAGGGTTTCCACCTCGCGATGAAACGGATCGTTGGCCGAAAAGTCGGCCTGCTGAACGGCGTTCTGCCGGTTGGCGGCGCGCGAGATGGACGAGACCATCTCTTCCAGATTGCCCTCGGTGACCCGGATGATCTTAATCGGCACCTCGACCAATCCGAGCCCGATGCTTTCTTTACGCCGTGCGCGATGCAGCGACGCGATCGTCTGCCCGCCATTGACGATCTGCAGGCCGCGCAACCCGGTCAGAAACACTGCCCCCCCCTCGCGCTCGAGCCTGATCTCATCGGCGGTCGCCACCACGCCATTGTTGAACGCGAGGAACATCTCGGGCTGTTCGACCAGGGTGCGGCGGAGCTCCGCATTGACCGATTTACGCCCCGACAGACCGAGGAACGCACGCACATTGAGTTCGAGAAGATGGGTACCGTAGCGGTCGTAAATGCGCGAGAACGCCTCTCCGGGGAACGCGGCGAGGTAAGCCTCATAATGGCCGGCCTCTGACGCCACCGGCAGGCAGGCGACGCGGTGCCCGGCAAACTCCAAAAGGTTGACGTCGATATCCGCCCGGGTCTGGCCCTCGCCCAGGACGCGGTGGAGTCGGACCATGTCGTAGAGATCAAGTCCGACAGTCTTGCCGTGGCTTTCAATCGCGGCAGGCAGCGCGCTGCCTGCGATCCCGTCCGTCAGCACCATGATGCGGAAGCGGTCGATCCGTTCGCCGAGCGACGCGACCCGCCGCGCGAGATCTCCTGCCTCGGTATTGGAGGGCTCGATCCGGTCCGCGAGCCCACCGATGCAGGCTGCGACATAGGTGCTTGCGCGCTCTGCGGTTTTCAGCAGCTCAGAAGCAGGAACACGCCGGGGCGGAAGATCACCCGAATAGTGCGTCGCGAACAAGGTCAGATGACCCGCGTCCTCATCGATCGCATAGCCGCTGATCTGGAACGGCGAGCGGCCGACCCGACCCTCCTGCGCGAGATCGAATGCCGCCTCGAAATGACCGATCTCCTCCAATGCCTCGATCACCGTGCGCGTAAACAATGCCTCAGTCGAAGGTAGATCGACCGCCGGATCGTCGCGCGCCTCCTCGATTTCCGCAGCCAGCGTCCGCGCGAACTCCGCGGTTGCATCCTCACTCATCGCCCGGCGCTCCGAACGTGCCGAACACCCAGGCCGCATCCGCCTGGAAGCCGGACAGGGCACGCACCTCAATCTGATAGTCCGCCTCAACGATGCCAAGCGCCACATCGTTCCGCCGCAGGCGCGGGAACTCGTCGGTTACCGCATAGAATTCGGTGCCGATGCAGCGCACCCGTACTCCGTCGCCCGGCATGGCGTCCGGCAGCACGCCACGCTGCAATAGCGCATTGCGGAAAATACGGCGCGAGCGCTCATTTTCGAGCCGGGCCTCGATCCGGTTGCCAATCTGCCCGAGCGTCTCACCATCCGCTGCCTCGACCAGCCGGAGATGGACGACGTGCAGCGAGGCCAGTCCGATATCGTCGAGCTGGTCGAGGGTCGAGATGTGCAGCCGGCGGGCGGCGCCGAGCGAGGTCTTCGCTTCGAGCGCATGACCGGACAGCTCGAAATCGTGCAGCCCGCCGTCAGGCGCCGTCCATATGCCGACCGCATCGGCACCATGGTCGAGCAACTGGTCGAGGAGCAGGAGCTCACCGATAATCCCTACCGTCTCGCGCCGCGAAAGTCCGCCGCTCTGATCGCGCAGGAACACGCGCCAGGCTGACAGACGCGCGGCAAGCTCAGGCAGAAGGTCGGTCTCACCCTCGTCCTCACTGCGCACCAATGATCGCACCACATCGCTGCATACCTCTGCGAAAAGATCGCGTCGCGACGGCTCCTCGAGCGATAGTACAAGCAATATGCCGCCCGGATCCGCAGCGCGCGACAGTCTCAGTCCGCCCGTCTCGAACATCGCGAGCCCGTCGGATGCACCCTGAGATCGTGCGATCAGACAGGGGGCACCGTCGGTCTCCCGCAGCCCCGCTCGCAGATCGATCCGGTTGGGCCGGTCCAGCCGTCGGCTCCGGAACAGCCGGTCGCCCGGCGAAACTGCATCAAGAGCGGCCCATTCCGCCAATAGCTCCGCAGGTTGGGGATGTCCGACGCTCATGATGTGCTGCGCTGCTGCACGGAATTCTCCAGGCGCCACTCAGCTGTGGCGGTCGGTGAGCTCGGGAAACTCACAACGACGCCGTAGACGGGCGTTCCCGGTTCGAGGCCGGCATTGGCCGGATCGATCGGATAAAGAAGAAGGAGACCCCGACGCGGGTCATCCCCGCGTACAATCCTGATCTGGGGGCCGGACGGTCGGTCGGCAGGAGGCTCGCCCTCTACCTCCAGGATGCGGTTGGTTGCGTCGAGTGCCCGACGATACTGATCGTCGGTAAGGTCGATCGCTTCATCAAGCGGGCTGAGGATCGACTTCGTGATGAACCGCGTATCCGTAGATGCAATTGGCGAGCGTCGCACCGAACGTAAGCTGTGCCCGCCGACCGAGACAGGAGCCCCGGTCCCGGCCGGAACGAACACGGTCCAGTCGGTCAGCTCACCGCGGGTGAGCTGAGTTGTGATATAAACCCCCATCCGGCGGCCATCGACGTCGGTGCTCTCCGGCGGGAACGCCACAGAATCCAGCAGCGCGGCGATCTGGCTGCCAGCGACTTGGTGCCAGATCAGCCCGACTGCAGCAGCACGACCGCCGGGCCGCGGCGGATCCGTCTGCGGTTCTCCCAGCTCCTCAAGCAGCCCGTCGATTGCCGCAGCGTTGACCAGCACATTGTCGGTATCGCGGAACTGCACCGTCTGGATTTTGCCTTCGCCGGCGTAACTTACCGGCCGCTCAACGGCATAACGGCGCTTGTTGGCGGCGGTCACCGCCATCACGCTGTGAGTGGCGATGCTGAACCCGTAATCCTTGGGCCGCGCGAGTGTGATTTTCATGTGCGCGAGCTGCGCACGTAGATCCTCATTGACTGTCGCCAAGTGGCGGAACCATGCTTCCATGTCTGGCGTGGTATAAAGCCGGCACAGATCGGCATAACCTCGCCGGTAACCGAACCAGCGGCCCATCTGCAGCAGGCTGTCATACTGTCGCGAAATGCGTAGGAAATAGCTGGTCGAAAGCCCTTCAAGGGTTAAGCCGCGCGACAGTTTATCACCGCCGATGACAATGACCGAAAGGCTCTGACCAGCCGCGTCGGCCGCATCATAGTCGATGCCGGTCCGGCTGCGGCCGTTGGCTACGGCGACCTGGATTCGATCGATTTCCTCAGGCAGCCTTACCGCGACTTCACTCCAGCTGACCTGTCGGACGGATCGGCCGAACACAGTCGCCAACATCGCTTCGGTCGTAGGCATAAAATCTTCGGTCCATAGGCGTTCAAGCCTAGTCAGTTCAACTGGATCGCCGGCTGCGATGGCGTTACGGAGCAACTTAAGCTCCGCATCGACCTGCGCGTGAACGAGATCATGAACATCTTGGAAGCGCGATACATGGACAAGCATGGTGCGATGGGTACTTACCTGCCCCCGCGCGGAACGTGCAGCGCAGGCGATAACGAAGCTGCGCATCGCCGCCGAGAGGCTTGGCGGAACCCGCGACTGCCCATGCCATACTGGCCGCAGTGTCTTGTCGTGCGGATCGGGAATCCAGTCTTCCGCTGTTTGATCGAGATGCCGGATGACCGGGAGCGCGACCGAATCAGCATCGTCATCGCGGCCGAACACGGCGAGCGGCCCGAAATAATCGTCCGGCGCCGACAGCGAAACGATGAAAGTCGAGGGAAACAGATCGGCGCCATAATCCGCGGCTACCCGTTCGTCATGGATCATGATGTTGGCGAACGGCGTGGCAGTGTAACCGACGTAAACGCTGCGGTTGAATGCTCCGAGCAGCTTACGGATCTCACCGTTGATACGCTTGGGATCATAATCCTCATCGAAACTGCCATCGGCGAGGAACCCTTGATCGCCGGTATCGGGCGATGCCTGATCCGCTTCGTCGTCGATCACCAGTAATGGCGCATCCCGTGAAGGAGCGGGCAGGCGGGCGATCCATCGGTTGAGATTCTTCAACACCCCGCCGTTCTTCTTGACCACAAAGATAAATGGGCGCTCACCGGGCGCGAAGTTGGAGTTCTGCGCGATGGTGCGGTTGAAGTCGCCGTTGAGCTGCGATGTGGTGAGACTGTCGACAAGCATTACCGGTCCTGGCAACATCCCCACGCCAATCGGACGGCGCCCTCCACTACCGCTGACACCCGCCGTATCGAAGCCGAGAAAGTCCTGATCGAGGCGCAGTTGGGTCTGGCGGCGCAACACATTATGCATTCCGGCCAACACGATGATGACACGGTAGCCGGCGTCTGCAGCGCGGTTGATCAGCCCCGCATAATGCGCGGTCTTTCCCGACTGGACATTGCCGACAACCAAGCCACGCCAGTCCCATGGGCCAGGCCGCATCGGATCGTCGATAAGCTCCATGACCTCGGCTGTACTTTCCTCCAGCACCTCGAGCGCTCGCGGCGCCCAATTGTCCTCGGCGAGCTTCTGAAGATAGCGCTTCAGATAATCCCCTGGGCGTCTCCTCTCGCCGAGATACCAGGGCGGCGGCAGTTGGTCGTTCTGGAGTTGGATTGAGGGTCCCTGGGACACCACGAACAGCGCCTCCAGATCGCGGGTCGCGGCCTCGATCTCGTTGTCCCCTAAACTGTGACCGGTCGTGAGTGCGACCAGTGGTGCGGTTGCCGATACCACTGCCCGGATCTCATCAACGCTGAGCGTGCGATCGCCGGCGCGCGGGCCGAGCGCGACTCGTGCCGTGTTCGCAAGCTGTGTGACCGGATTCATCGCCTCAGTTCTCCCCCCAGTTTCCGTATCACTGCGGCGCGCAGCTTAGGCCATGTCACCCCCAGCGAGCGCAGCACTGAATCGAGGCGGTTTCCGGCATCATCCATGTTATCAATCTGACGCGCGAGTACGGCAAGCGGCGTGGCCAACGCGGCAATCTCTGCAGCCGAGGGCTCGGCCGGTTCGGCGCCGCCCTGCTCGGCGACGTCGAGCCAGATCCGCTCGACCGGTACAGTAAGTTCGAGCGCTGAGAGCAGCCCTTCGAGCAGTGCAGCATCGCCCAACCGCTCCGACACGGCGATCACTGCCGGATGATCACGCCGCACGCGATAACGCGGTAAGGCGTTGCCTCCACGCGCCTCCCAGGGCCAGACCGCTCCATCCTCTTTTGCCTTGTTGCGTCTGCCTGTCGGTCCGCCCCCCCGCCAAGCGAAAACTTCACGGGCGCGGCGGCGACTGTCCGTACCGATCCCTGCCAACCTCGCGCGCGCCCGGGCGGGTGGTCGGGCAAGCGACTTGCGGATATCGATCCGCCAGGCCTCGTCCATTACGACTGGCAGATCGAGCGCGATGCGGGCCAGCCGGCTCGATTCCTCGCGGGTCCAGGCGCGCGAACCGCCCAAGCCGAGCCAGCCGCCGGGTGACACAAGTCGGTCGCCGCGATAGACGTAGAAACCCTGACGCTCGACCCAACCGCCCGGCCCCCCGGCTTCCTCCCACTCGCGTTCGTTCGCAAACCGGTCCCGGTGTGGCAGGATATAGGGCCGTGCGGAGATCAAACCGTCCGGGCCGCGGATGATATCGCGCGGCAGGACCATCGTCGCGTCATGCCTGCGGCAGAACGGATCCCAGGCGGTAAGCGCCAAGCCGTTGACGCTGATCGCGAGGCGACGCGCCTCGCCGCTCAGAAAGCGGTGGAACGTCATGGCGAGATGGGCGCGGACGGCGGCGATGCGGTCGTTGAAGGCGGCACGGTCGAGGCCCCACAGGCCGCCGAGCCGATCCATCCGGTTCCAGCTGATGAGTGTACCGTCGCCGGCAATCTCGAATTGCGCGGCGAGTTGCCCGGCGGGCGATGCCTCTGGTGCTCCGGCACACCAGCCGTCACTGACGCGGTCGACATCCCAGGCGAGCCGCGCGACCGCACCCTCATGCCGTGAGGCCACGGTAAGCTCACGGCACTGTGAAAGTGAGGCCGTCTTCAGCCCCAGTCCGAAGCGGCCGAGATCCGGACCGTCCCGCTCGGCGTCGGGCCCGTCGCCCCCGAAGCGCATCGCTTCGATCAGCCGTTCGAAGCTCATGCCGGAGCCATCGTCCAGCACCTCGACAAGCGGATTGCCTTCCCGCCAGTCGAGGCGGATATCAACCTGCTTCGCGCTGGCCGCAAGCGAATTGTCGATCAAGTCTGCAAGTGCAGTTTCAGGCGAATAACCGAGACCGCGCAAAGATCTGAGCAGCGCACGCGGGGATGGAGGGATTTCGACGGGACGCAACGGACAGTCTCCGGTGTCTGGCGTTAGAACATTTCTCTACCGACGCGCACCGGAGTCGGACCAGGACTAGAATAAGCCTAGTGTTACCGAGGCAGCAATTGCGGTATTTCTGTCTTGCTACCGACCATCTCATCCGGCGATAGCCGGCCGGAGAAAAGTGATGTAAGGTGATGCATCGTGGTGCATACTGGTGTAGGGTTGTGCGAAGGAGATCTGAGCCTTGGCCACTGTCAAGACCGTTAGAAGCACTGTCCTACTCCCGGAGCCCGTGCACCGTCAGGTGCAGGCAGTCGCCGCCGCCAATGACGTATCATCTGCGTGGGTGATCCGGCAGGCCGTGCTCTACTATCTTTCGACAAGAACCGGTCAATCTGAGCTTCCTCTCGGGACCGAACGGCCGTGAGCGCCGATCCGAAACTGATTCGGCAGAAAATCCAGCGGCTGCGTGCCGGCGCTCAGCCGCGGGTGCTCGACTTGTTCTCCGGCTGCGGCGGTATCTCGCTCGGATTCCAGGCGGCAGGCTACAAGATTGTTGCTGCGGTTGAGAACGACCCCGACGCAGCGCGGTCTCACGGCCTCAATTTCCATCATGGCGAAGACCGCCACAGCATCGCGCGCGATATTACCGCCACCTCACCTAGCGATCTTGCTAAAGCGCTGGGGCTCGGTCGGGCCTCTGCTGCTTTTGACGTGATTGTCGGTGGACCGCCCTGTCAGGCGTTCGCGCGTGTCGGTCGCTCCAAGCTGCGCGAGATCGCGGAACACCCCGAGGCGTTCCGGCATGATCCGCGGGCGCGTCTCTACATTGAATATCTACGCTATGTCGAAGCTTGCGCGCCGCTCGCGGTAGTGATTGAGAATGTCCCCGACATGCTTAATCATGGCGGGCATAATCTGGCGGCCGAGATTGGCGAGATACTGGCCACCAAGGGCTATGTCGTGCGCTACACGCTGCTCAATGCCGCATTTTACGGCGTGCCACAGATGCGCGAGCGGATGATCCTGATCGCAATCAGCGAAGAAATTGCCGACGATGTCGAATTTCCGGCGCCGACCCACTGGATAGATCTGCCATCCGGCTATCAGGGATCGCGTGCGGTCGCGCTCAAGTTGGCAACTGGCGGCGACCTGCTGTCCGGCATAGTGGGAGGAAGTTCCTATAAGGCCGCGCCGGAAGCCGATGACAGCCTACCTGAAGCGATCACAACCGAGCAGGCGATCGGTGATCTTCCCGAAATTCGCGCGCGTGAGCTGCTGGCTACGGGTCAATTGCGCCGGGGCGCGCGTCGACTCGACGCGATGCTGCCCTATGGCGGTCACAGCCAGCAGAATGATTACGTGAAAGCAATGCGTAGCTGGCCCGGGTTCGAAGGGGTCGCGCATGTCCGCGATCACGTTATCCGCTACCTGCCGCGCGATTATAAAATCTTCGCTGGTCTTCAGCCGGGCGATCAATATCCCGAGGCGCACCGACATGCGTTGAGCCTGTTTGAAGCCGAGCTGGAACGGCTTGAGGCCGAAGGCCAGCGACCAACTGACGGTAGCGAGGAATGGGACGCGCTCAAGGCGGCGTTCGTTCCGCCCTATGATGCCGGCAAGTTTCCAAACAAATGGCGCAAGATGGAAGCCGGGACGCCGGCGCGCACGCTGCTCGCCCATCTTGGCAAAGACGGCTACAGCCATATCCATTATGACAGCCTTCAGGCGCGCCCGATATCGGTGCGAGAGGCTGCCCGCCTCCAGTCCTTTCCCGACGGCTTCCGCTTCGCCGGCACGATGAACCCGGCGTTCCGGCAGATCGGCAACGCCGTACCTCCACTGCTCGCGCGTGCAGTCGCGCAGACGCTGCGCGCCCAGCTTCTCGGAGACATCGCGACGCAGTCACCGGCTGTGGCTGCCGGAGTTGGGCGTTGATGAGCCGGCGTGACGAGATCATCGTCGTCCGCTCACTCGCCG
This sequence comes from Nguyenibacter vanlangensis, assembly GCF_013376155.1. Taxonomy (GTDB): domain Bacteria; phylum Pseudomonadota; class Alphaproteobacteria; order Acetobacterales; family Acetobacteraceae; genus Gluconacetobacter; species Gluconacetobacter vanlangensis. The sequence continues at coordinate 3,478 of NZ_JABXXP010000043.1, read as the reverse complement.
AATCCGACCTAGGCATTTTTTCGATGCACCGGCTTAGCGCGACGAGCAAACAGCGGGCGATCGCGCTGACGACGCCGGTAGCGCGGCGACTGCTGAGCGAGCGTCTGTTCGCCGAGGGGGGGGACGATCTCGACCTCATCTGCGTCTATGGCGGTTATGGCAACCGTGAGCTGCGGAACATCGGCAAGGTTGGCAAGAACTGGCGGCTCGGTGGTCGCAAGATTACAGCCAATGCCTGCGCCTTTCTCGACAGCAAGGATTTTGTGCTGTTGCGCTCGGTTGCCGGAAATGACGGCGACCATCCAGTCCTGATGACATTCATCGGCCGCCAGCGTGAACGCCTGCTGCATGCGGGGATCGTTGCTAGTCTGGCTGAGGAGTTCCGGGACAGCGTGGCAGTGGTGGCCGCCGGCTCTGACGCCTTCGCGGCGCTCTCCACCGCATTTCCGGCGGTTCCATCTGATCTCGCGGTGGGCGCGCCCCTTGCCGAGGATGAGACAGCAGCCCCGGATCAGGCTGCCGGGAGCGATGGTCGATAGACTGACACCGGCCCAGCGCCGGCTCAACATGAGTCTCATCCGCGCGAAAGACACTCGCCCTGAGATGACGGTGCGCACACTGTTACACCGTGAAGGCTTCCGTTACAGGCTACACCGGCGCGATCTTTCGGGTCGCCCGGACATCGTGCTGCCGCGCTACAGCGCCGTAATCTTTGTCCATGGCTGTTTCTGGCATGGACATGACTGTTCTCTGTTCCGAATGCCGGCGACCCGAGCAGAATTCTGGTCGGCGAAGATTGACGAGAACCGCCGAAGGGATACAGCCGCAGTGGAAGGGCTCAGCGAGATGGGTTGGCGTAGCCTGTTAGTGTGGGAATGCGCGCTGCGAGGACGCCGCCGACTGCCGCAGGACATTCTGAGGGGCAGGATCGTCAGTTTCATTACGGGCGATACGCCGTTTGCGGTGATCGAAGAAACGGGGGCAGGAGCGGGATGAAGGCAGCACTCCCAGCGGCAGGAGGCGATCCTAGCGACAGGCTCGCCAAACTCAACGATCTTGACCTTCTGCGCCTACGTGCGCACGTAGCGGCCGAATTGAAGCACCGCGGACTCGCCTCTAATGTCGGGCAAGTTGCCGAAACTCTTGCGCTGGCCTTCTATAACGGAACGCCGGGGCGTCCCAATCTGCAGCCGGCGCCGACCGGCACACAGAACGTCGATGCGCTCTCGCGGCGCGGGGACCGGTATTCGATTAAGGGCATACTCGATGCCCGCAAGACCGGCACAATCTATCCGGATCGCGACGATCCGGCCAAGCAGCTGTTTGAATATCTTTTGATCGTCCGTATCGACCCACACTGGCAACTGATCAATATCCATGAGTTCGACTGGAAAACATTTTGCGAGGTGCGCAGTTGGGACCGCCGGATGAACGCTTGGTATGTCGGCTTGGCTGCAAAGACGCTCACCCGCGCCACCCGGTTCGCTCCGGTCTGAACGCACGTGCCTGCGGCCAGTGACCGACGATCGGCGTATGACAAGGATTCTGATTGGATGTGTCTATGCACTCTGGCACGCTCATTCTGTCATGCGGCGAGACGGGGTATCTCTCGGTCCACCAATCGCAAGTATCGTTGGTTGCCTTCCCCCGCAACCATGAATCCCGTTTAATAACAAACGCTTAGGCCGCCCAAGGGCGGCCTTCGGCGTTCATGGCACCCCAATCAAAAGCATATAGGAAGCAGCCGGAAGCGAATTCCCGCGTAATAGGCGCGTGCGAAGTGGCGTCGAAGGGGGCGGGCGCGAATCGGACACGGCTTCTTCTACAAGAGGGCCGGCCCAAGATCGGACTTTGAAACGGAATCGACGATAAAATCTGTCACGGTGCGGATCGATGCCGAGTGTTTCAGATCTGCGTGGACGACGAGCCAGATTTCCCTTGAAAACGCATCGCCGTCGAAAGGTAGGCGTTCCAAGGTAGGGTCGGCATCGCCGAGGAAGCAAGGCAAGCCGGCAACGCCAATACCCGTGCGTGCTGCGACGTGTTGACTGGTGATGTCGCTGACTTCGCAGACGATGGGACGTGACCCAGCCACCGCCAGAAGCCAATGCTGATGCGGCATGTCGGCATATTGCGCGTCATAGGCAATGAATTCCCATATCGCAGGTTGGTGGCGGTAGGCATAGTCGCGGCTCGCGTAGAGTGCGAACGTCATGACACCAAGCCTACGTGTAACGCTACTGGCCTCCGTAGGGCGCGACAGACGCACCGCGATATCGGCCTCGCGTCGGCTTAACGAAACCTGTTGTGTCTGACTGGCAATGGATAGCTGGATGTCAGGATGCCGCTTGCGGAATGTGAAAACCTGCTTGGCGAAGAAGTTGGTCGCGAGTACCGGTGGTGCGCTGACAGTGACCTTGCCGATGAAAGGCGACCGCGCGGCATGAACGACTCTCTCTATCGCGAAGGCGCTTGCCTCCATTTGTGACGCAAGATGGAAGATCTGTTCTCCCATCAGCGTCAATCGGCACGATCGCGGCAGACGGTCGATGAGTCTCATCTGCAGTGCCGTTTCGAGCGCCGTCAGTCGGCGGCTGACCGTCGCATGATCGACCTTCAAACGGCGCGCCGCACCGGACAATGTTCCTGCCTGGGCGACGGCGAGAAAATGACGAAGATCTTCCCAATCGAACATCTGTGCGTTTTTCCCAGCATGGGTGGAAATTATATGGAATTTACGCACTGACTGTCGATCCCTGATGCTGCTCAGAAACTGAGCAGGGAATGGGTCTTTATGTCTCGCATATCGATTGGGCAGTCCAGGCTTGTGCAGGTAGCGTCATACCAACGGTTATAGACACAGACTTGTGTGAGCCCATTTTCTGAGTCCGATGGATCGGATGGTTTCCGGGAGGGCGGCGAGATTGTTCCAGGCGGAACAGGCGGCGTCGATGATGTGATCGATGCCGTCGAAGACGGTGTTGGACAGCCAGTTGGCGCGAAGGAACTGCCAGATATTCTCGACCGGGTTCAGTTCGGGAGCGCGGGACGGCAGGAAGATCAGGCTGATATTGCGGGGCAGCTTCAGCTTGTCGGTGGTATGCCATCCTGCGCGATCGAGCAGCACGACAGCGTGGGCACCGCGGGCGACGCAGCGTGAGATTTCCTCGATATGCAGTTGCATGCCGGCCGTGCCGATGAACGGTAGCGCCAGGCCGGCGGCTTTGCCGCGCGCCGGGCAGATCGCCCCGAACAGCCAGGCATTCTCGTAGCGCTGGTCGGCCGGCTGGCGTGGCCGCGTGCCGCGCCGGGCCCATTGTCGGACGATCCCGTTCTTCTGGCCGATCCGGGCCTCGTCCTGGAACCAGATCTCGATCGGCTTGCCCTTAGGCAGATGGCCGATATGGGCGTTCAGGATGCGGGGGAAGTTTTTTTAAACGCCTCCATGACGCCAGCGTCCTGACCCGGATGGCGTGGC
>NZ_JABXXP010000042.1 GCF_013376155.1 Nguyenibacter vanlangensis | reverse complement strand
GCCGGCGGCGGCTTCGGCCGCGCCCTGATCGATTCCGGCATCTCGGGGGTGCTGACCGCGCTGGCCCTGCGGATGCACATGCCCGTGCTGCTGCTGGCCTGGGGGCTGGCGGCGATCATCCGTCTGGCCACCGGCTCGGCCACCGTGGCGATGAGCACCGCCGCCGGCATCCTCGCCCCCCTGGCGCATCAGGCCGGCCTGGCGGCGCCCGAGGCCCTCGTCCTGGCCACCGGCGCCGGATCGGTCGCCTTCGGGCCGGTCACCGACCCTGTCTTCTGGCAGGTCAAGGAATATCTGGGCCTCTCGGTCGGCCAGACCCTGCTGACCTGGTCCTGCATCGAGACGCTGATTTCCCTCATGGCCCTGGCCGCCGCTATAATATACAATATATAACAATGACTTGCGCAGACAAGGAGACGACGATGCCCTTCGCCACCCTGCCGACGCCCTGCGTCCTGATCGATATCGACCGCGTCACCGCCAACATCCGCCGGGCGCAGGATTATGCCAACTCACACGGTTTCGCCCTGCGTCCTCACGTCAAAACACATAAAATCCCAACTTTCGCCCACATGCAGGTTGCCGCCGGCGCCCGCGGCATCACCTGCCAGAAACTCGGCGAAGCCGAGATCATGGCCGACGCCGGCCTCGACGACATCCTGGTCAGCTACAACATCATCGGCTTCGACAAACTCGCTCGCCTCGCCGCCCTGGCCCGCCGCGTGAAACTGACCGTCGCCGCCGACAGCGCCCACACCATCGCCGGCTATCTCCGCACGGCCCGCGCCGCCGACGTACAATTCGACATCCTGATCGAATGCGACACCGGCGGCGGCCGCTGCGGCGTCCAGACCCCGGACGAAGCCGTGGCACTGGCGCAAATGCTCGATGGCGGCACCGGGGCGCGGTTCGGCGGCGTGATGACCTATCCGGCTGCCGGCAAGACCGCCCTCGCGGCCGAATGGCTCGCCGTCGCCTCGGCACGCTTCGACGCAGCAGGCATCCCGCTGCCGGTCGTCTCCGCCGGCGGCACCCCGGATCTGTGGCGCGCGCACACGCTTCCCGGCCTGACGGAATATCGACCCGGTACTTATATCTACATGGACCGCTCGCAGGTCGCCGCCGGCGCGGCCCGGCTCGACGAATGCGCGCTGACCGTTCTCTCCACCATTGTCAGCAAACCAACGCCGAACCGCGCCATCATCGACGCTGGCACCAAATCCCTGACCAGCGATCTGCTGGGCATGGACGGGTTCGGCCATGTCCTGTCCTGTCCCGACGCGACGCTCACCGGACTCAGCGAAGAGCACGGTATCCTACGCGGCGGCGGCCTGCCGCGGATCGGCGACCGGGTCCGCATCGTGCCCAATCATGCCTGCGTCGTCAGCAACCTGTTCGACAAGGTCTATGTCGTATCCGGTGATCGCGTCGTCGACGCCGTAACCGTCGCGGCGCGCGGATGCGTGACCTGATTCAGACGCCAGTGAAACAGGACAAGCCAATGATCAAGAAAATATTCGGGGCGGCGCATGTTCCCCTCTCCCCGGCGGTGCGTGCGGGTGATTTTGTCTTTGTCTCCGGCCAGGTCCCGGTCCGGGATGGCAAGATCGTTGCCGGCGGCGTGATCGAACAGACGCATGCGGTGATGGAGAACATCGCCTCCGCATTGCAACTGGCCGGATGCGCGATGACCGACGTCGTCAAGACCTTCGCCATTCTCAGCGACGCGAAGGATTTCGATGCATTCAACCAGGCTTATGCCGCCTGGTTTCCGTCCGAGCCACCGGCCCGCACGACCGTCGAGGCCAAATTGATGATCGATATCGCGGTCGAGATCGACGTTGTCGCCTATCGTCCGCTTTAGGCCGGCAAATCCGAAATCACACGGGAACCTGACGGGGTCATATCATGCGGGTGTTTGTCGCGTCCTTGGCGACTGAAACCAATACGTTCTCGCCGATACCCACCGATCGGTCGAGTTTCCTGTCCGCCTTCTATGCGCCGCCGGGGGCGCATCCGCCAACCCCCACCTTGTGCTCGGCCGTCTTTCCGGTCCTGCGCGATCGGGCGCGGCGGGACGGATTCACATTGATCGAAGGGACCGCAACATGGGCCGAGCCGGGCGGCCTGGTGCAGCGCGAGACGTTTGAAAGCCTGCGCGACGAGATATTGGCGCAGTTGCGTGCCGCATTGCCGGTAAATGCCATCGTGCTGGGGTTGCATGGCGCCATGGTGGCGCAAGGCGAGGACGATTGCGAGGGCGACCTGATCGCGCGCGCACGTGCGATCGCCGGGCCGGACACAGTGATCGGCGCGACCTTCGATCCGCATAGTCACCTGACTCCGAAACGCGTGGAGAATCTCGATATCCTGAACGCCTTCCTGGAATTTCCGCACACGGATTTCGTCGCGCGCGCCGAACAGGCCGTGGATCTGATGCTGCGGGCGGCCCGGCGCGAAATCCGGCCGGTCATATCCACGTTCGACTGCCGGATGATCGACGTCCTGCCGACCAGCCAGCAGCCGATGCGCGGCTTCGTCGACCGCCTGCGCGCGTTGGAAGGCCAGGATCGGATCCTCAGCGCCTCGATCATCCACGGCTTTCTGGCGGGCGACGTGCCCGAACTGGGGACGCGGATCGCGATCGTCACCGACAATGCACCGGAACGCGGCAAGCGGCTGGCCCGGGAAACGGGCAACGCCCTGTTCGCCATGCGCGGTACGACCAGCATGCCGAAACTGGGGATCGGGCCGGCATTGGTCCGTGCCGCCGGGGCCGCCGCGACCGCCGGCGCGCCTGTGGTGCTGGCCGACATATGGGACAATCCCGGCGGCGGCGTGGCGGGCGACGGCACATTGATACTCGATGCGATGATGAAGGCCGGGATGGACGACATCGCGGTCGGGACGATCTGGGACCCGATCGCGGTCATGTTCTGCCAGGCCGCGGGCGAAGGCGCGCGGATCGCCTTGCGGTTTGGAGGCAAAAGCGGTCCCGGCGCCGGAGAACCGATCGATGCCGACGTGATCGTGCGGCGTGTCGTGGCCGAAGCCTGGCAGAGTTTCGGCGCCAGCCGGGTACCGCTGGGCGCAAGCGCGGTGGTGCGGCCGGCCAGCACGCACATCGACATAATCCTGAACACCAACCGTACCCAGGCTTTCGACCCGGATATATTCGCCGGCCTGGATATCGATATCGCCGCCAAGCGCTATCTGCTGGTGAAATCGACAAATCATTTCCATGCGGCATTCAAGCCGATCGCCGCCGAAATTCTGTATGTCGATGCCGGCACCCATTATCCGTCCGATCCGCGAAGGACGCGATACCGCAAGCTGACGCGCGCCATCTGGCCGCGCCACGAAGATCCGCACGGGGCCGAGACATAGGGCAGATTCCGTTCAAACGGAATCGCGGGCCGCGGCGGACCGACACAGCGGCGGACGGCCGCCCTGTTCGGTGGAATGCATCATCTTTCGGTGATCGGCGTCGTCGGACAGGCGGTTTCAGGATTGAATTTCCGGCCCTGCCCGTCAATCATGCCGCCAAACCCACCGGGAAGGGAATATCATGTCCAATGATGGAATGACGGCGCAAATGGCGAAAAAACCGGGGTTTATCGCCGCTCTCGACCAAAGCGGCGGCTCGACCCCCGGCGCCCTGCGCCATTACGGCATCCCCGACAACGCCTATGACGGCGAAGAGGAAATGTTCCGGCTGATGCACGAGATGCGCGTGCGTATCATGACGGCGCCGTCTTTCAGCGGGGACAAGGTCATCGCGGCCATCCTGTTCGAGCGTACGATGGACGGCTTGGCGGAAGGCAAGCCCGTCCCCAGCTTCCTCTGGGAAGATCGGGGGATCGTGCCGTTTCTGAAAGTCGACAAGGGGTTGGAGCCCGAACGGAACGGCGTCAGCCTGATGAAGCCAATCCCCGGCCTGGACGACCTGCTTGCCCGTGCGGTGAAGCTGGGCGTGTACGGCACCAAGGAACGCTCGGTCATCAATCTCCCAGATCGCGAAGGCATCGCCGCGATTGCGAAGCAGCAATTCGATCTGGCCGAGCAGATCGCAGCCCACGGCCTCGTCCCGATCCTGGAGCCGGAGGTCCTGATCAAGAGCCCCGATAAGGCGGGCGCCGAAGCGATTCTGCTGGAAGAACTGACAAGGGGCCTGGACGCGCTGCCTGGCAGTTATCCGGTCATGTTGAAGCTGACGATTCCCGAAAAACCGGATCTTTATCTGGATCTGATGACGCATTCGCGCGTGCAGCGCGTCGTCGCGTTGTCGGGCGGTTATACGCGGGCCGACGCGTGCAGGCGCCTGTCGGCCAATCACGGCATGATCGCCAGCTTCTCGCGCGCATTGGTCGACGATCTGAAATATACGATGAGCGAAGAGGTGTTCGACGCGACACTGGCGGCGGCGATAGACGAAATTTACCAGGCGTCCACCGTCAAGCTTTGAAGCCCAATGCCGCCTTCCCCCATCCGTCACGGATGGGGGAAGGCGCGGGCCGTCCGTCTATGCCGATCAGGCCGACGCATGCCGGAAGTGATGGATTTCCTTTCATCACTCCACCGTTATTCCTGCATATATTGCGGTTTGGCGGCGCACCCGATAGGGTTATAAAAAATAATAAAAACGAGTACCTCGGACATGGATGTCGTACTAGGGGTCGATGTCGGTACCGGCAGTGCCCGTGCCGGGATTTTCACCACCGATGGCCGGAAGCTCGGTGCGGGCAGCAAGTCGACACGGACATGGCATCCGCGCCCGAGACACGTGCAGCAATCCTCGATCGATATCTGGCAGGCCGTGTGCGACAGCGTCGCCGCGGCGATCGCGGCGGCCAGGCAGAATGTCGCAGGGCCTTTGAATGTGCGCGGCATCGGGTTCGACGCGACCTGCTCGCTGGTGATGCTGGACCGCGACGGCGCGCCTCTGTCCGTCGACATGGACGGGGCGCCCGGCCAGGACGTGATTCTGTGGATGGACCATCGTGCCCTTGCCGAGGCGGCGGAAATCAATTCGAGATCCTTCGACGTGTTGCGTTATGTCGGCGGCGTGATCTCGCCCGAGATGGAAACGCCGAAATTATTGTGGATAAAAAGGAATCTTCCTGACCAATTCGACCGCGCGGGCTATTTTTTCGATCTGCCTGATTTCCTGACCTGGCGTGCGACGGGCGCCGATTCGCGCTCGCGCTGTTCGACTGTCTGCAAATGGACCTATCTGGCGCATCAGGATCGGTGGGATGACTCCTATTTCCGGTCCATCGGGCTGGGCGTGCTGGCCGATGAGGCTTATTGCCGCATCGGCACCGATATCCGTCCCCTGGGCGGCCGTGTCGGAGCCGGCTTGTGCGCGGAAGCGGCCGAAGAACTGGGCCTTCCCCGGGGGATTCCCGTCGCCGTATCGGCGATCGACGCACATGCGGGCGGCATCGGGCTTATCGGCGCTGCGCCGCAGGCCGGCGGGGCCGCTTCGTTCGATCGCCGCCTCGCGCTGATCGGCGGAACATCGAGCTGTCATATGACGGTATCACCGGATGCGCGTTTCGTGCCCGGAATCTGGGGCCCCTATTTCGACGCCATGGTGCCGGGCATGTGGCTGAATGAAGCGGGGCAGTCCGCGACCGGCAGCCTGGTCGATTTCATCATTGCCACGCATCCGGCATCTGACGCGCTGCGCCGGCGGGCCGAGGAAGATGATCGGACGGTCTATCAGGTACTGAACGGCATTCTGGCCATGATGGACGGCGCGGGGCCGGCGGGCGCGCAAACGCGCGACTTGCACGTCATGCCGGATTTTCACGGCAACCGCTCGCCGCATGCCGATCCGGACCTGCGCGGGATGATCAGCGGATTGACCCTGTCCGCGAGCGAGGAGGATCTGGCGCGGCTCTATCTGGCGACCATCCAGGGGCTGGCGTACGGCACGCGCGACATTATCGAGGCCCTGAATCGGCAGGGCTATGCGATCGACACGATTTTGGCGACCGGCGGCGGGACCAGGAACCCGGTGTTCGTCCGGGAGCATGCCAATGCCACGGGGTGCCGGATTTTGCTGCCCGAGGAACCGGATGCCGTCTTGCTGGGGAGCGCCATTCTGGGGGCGGTGGCGGGGGATGTGTATCCGTCGATCGGCGTGGCGATGGCGGCGATGAGTCGGGTTGGGGCGGAGGTGCGGCCGGATCGGGCGACGCGGGCGTTTCATGAGGCGAAGCTGGAGGTCTTCAGGCGGATGTACAGGGATCAGATGGATTATCGGCGGATCATGGGAAAGTAGTGGAAAGTTGGTTTTGGGGAGCGGATCATGGATGGAGCCGTGAGGCATGTCGGGTTCGTCATGAACCTGCGGGGGCGGGCGTTGGGCAGGAAGAGGCATGGTGCCGGCATGTTGCTGTCGCCGGCTGTTGTGCTTCTTCTGGTGTGGTCGCTGGTTCCTCTGGCGATGACGTTGTGGTATTCGACACGTAATTACAACCTGGTGGATCCGACGCTGCATGGATTTTCAGGTGTCAATAATTATTGGTATTTGCTGACCGATCCGGATTTCCTGACCGCGCTTTTGAATACTGCGATTTTGGTCGGTGGGGTACTGGCGATCACCGTGGGGCTGGGGACCGTGCTGGCCGTGCTGTTCGACCAGGCGTTCCTGGGGCGCGGGGTGGCGCGGGTGCTGGTGATCTCGCCCTTCTTCATCATGCCGACCGTGTCCGCCCTGCTGTGGAAGAACCTTATGCTGCATCCGATCTATGGCGTCTATTCCGCCATGATGCGGGCGGTCGGGCTGACCCCGGTGGACTGGCTGTCGAACTATCCGCTGGCGACGCTGGTGATGATCGTGGCGTGGGAATGGCTGCCCTTTGCGATCCTGATCCTGCTGACGGCGATCCAGTCGCTGGACTCGGAACAGAAGGAGGCCGCGCGGATGGACGGCGCGGGGCCGCTGGCGCAATTCCGCTTCATCATCCTGCCGCACCTGGCGCGGGCGATCACCGTCGTCATCATGATCGAGACGATCTTCCTGCTGGCGGTGTTCGCCGAGATCGCGGTCACCACGGCCGGCGGGCCGGGGGTAGCGTCGACCAACCTGGCCTTCCTGATCTATTCCCGCGCGCTGCTGCAATTCGATGTGGGCGGCGCCTCGGCGGGGGGCGTGGTGGCCATCGTGATCGCCAATATCGTGGCGGCGTTCCTGCTGCGCGCCGTCGCCCGCAACCTGGAGGCCTGACGCCATGCCTGCCCGTCATGCGAGAGTGAAGCGCGCGGCCATCGGCGCCCTGGCCTGGGCCGTGGCGCTGTGGGTCTTCTTTCCCATCCTGTGGATGGGGCTGACCGGCTTCAAGAGCGAGGCCGATGCGATCTCGACCCCGCCGCAACTGATCTTCCACCCGACCCTGGCCAGCTATCGCGAGGTGTTCGCGCAGGAGAATTACTGGCATTTCGCGGCAAACAGCATCGCCATATCCGTGCTGGCCACGATCGTGGTCCTGCTGCTGGCGATTCCGGCGGCCTATGCCATGGCCTTTCATCCCGGGCCGCGCACGCGCGGCACGCTGCTGTGGATGCTGTCCACCCGCATGCTGCCCTCGGTCGGCGTGCTGGTGCCGATCTATCTGCTGGCGCGCAATACGGGACTGCTGGATACCCGTACCGGGCTGGTGGTGATCTATGTGCTGACCAACCTGCCGATCATGGTCTGGATGCTGTACACCTTCTTCCGCGAGGTGCCGGTGCCGATCCTGGAGGCCGGGCGGATGGACGGCGCCACGCGCTGGCAGGAGATCACCCAGGTGCTGCTGCCGCTGGCCCTGCCGGGGATCGCCTCGACCGGCCTGCTGTCGATGATCCTGTGCTGGAACGAGGCGTTCTGGTCGCTGAACCTGACATCCTCGTCGGCGGCGCCGCTGCCGACCTTCATCGCGTCCTTCTCGTCGCCCGAGGGGCTGTTCTTCGGCAAATTGTCGGCGGCGTCGACGCTGGCGGTGGCGCCGATCCTGGTGTTCGGCTGGCTGAGCCAGAAGCAACTGGTCCGGGGGCTGACCTTCGGCGCGGTGAAGTAGCCGGATCATTCAATAAAAACAACAAGAACGGGGGGTGTCATGGCGACAGTGGAGTTGCGGGACGTCCGCAAGACCTATTCGGACGAGGAGATCATCAAAGGGGTCTCGATGACGATCCGGGACCGGGAATTCGTGGTCTTCGTCGGGCCGTCCGGCTGCGGCAAATCGACCCTGCTGCGCATGATCGCGGGGCTGGAGGAGATCAGCGCGGGGGACCTGCTGATCGACGGCGCGCGGGTGAACGACATGGGGCCGGCCGAGCGGGGGCTGGCGATGGTGTTCCAGTCCTATGCGCTGTATCCGCACATGAACGTGTACCGGAACATGGAATTCTCGCTGCGCCTGGCCGGCATGCCGGAGGCCGAGCGGCGGCACCGCATCGCCGACGTCGCGCGGATCCTGCAACTGGAGCCCTATCTGAACCACAAGCCGGGGCAGTTATCCGGCGGCCAGCGGCAGCGCGTGGCGATCGGGCGGGCGATCGTGCGCAACCCCAAGGTCTTTCTGTTCGACGAGCCGCTGTCCAACCTGGATGCGGCGCTGCGCGGGCAGATGCGCGTGGAACTGGCGACCCTGCATCGCCGGCTGGGGGCCACGACCATCTATGTGACGCATGACCAGGTCGAGGCGATGACGATGGCCGACCGGATCGTGGTGCTGCGCAAGGGGGTGGTCGAGCAGATCGGCACGCCGCTGGAGCTGTATCACCGCCCGCGCAACCTGTTCGTCGCGCAGTTCATGGGATCGCCGGCGATGAATTTGCTGCCGGCGCGCGTGGTGGCGCGGTCGGACCGGGAGATCACGGTGACGACCGGGCCGCTGACCGTGGTCCTGCCGATGGACGGCACGGCGCTGGAGACGGGGGCCAGCGTCACGCTGGGGGTGCGGCCCGAGCATGTCGGGCTGCATGACGGTGGTACCACGCAGGGGCTGGTGGAGATCAGCGAGCGGCTGGGGGCGGCCACCCTGCTGCATGTGCGCCTGTCCGACGGGACGCAGATCGTGGTGCAGACCGGCGGCGACAATGCGGACAGGCCCGACACGCCGGTCAGCGTCGCCCCCGACCCGGAACATTGCCACCTGTTCGACGCCGACGGCATGGCGCTGGATCATTCGGCGACGCACCCGTTGCTGGTCGGGCCCTGAGGGCGGATATCGAGAGGAATCGGATCGTATGTACACGCAAAAGTTGCGCCTGGACGGCCGCACGGCGGTGGTGACGGGCGGCGCGCAGAATATCGGCCTGGCCTGCGTGACGGCGCTGGCGGAATTCGGCGCGCGGGTGATCATCGCCGACCTGGACGGCCGGCTGGCGGAGGGTGCCGCCGCCGAATTGCGGGCCGGGGGGCTGGATGTCGCGGGGGCGACGCTGGACGTGACCAGCACCGAAAGCGTGGACGCGCTGGCCGCCCGGTTGAAGGCGGAGGAGGGACATGTGGATATCCTGGTCTGCAATGCCGGGATCTGCATTTCCGAGGTCAGGGCCGAGGACATGACCGATGCGCAATGGCTGAAGCAGGTGGACATCAACCTGAACGGCATCTTTCGCTGCTGCCGGGCCTTCGGGCGGATAATGCTGGAGCAGGGGGGCGGCGCGATCGTCAATATCGGGTCGATGTCCGGGCAGATCGTCAACAAGCCGCAGGAACAGGCGGCCTATAACGCGTCGAAGGCCGGGGTGCACCAATATACCCGCTCGCTGGCGGCGGAGTGGGCGACGCGCGGCATACGGGTGAACGCGGTGGCGCCGACCTATATCGAGACGACGCTGACGCGCTTCGGCATGGAGAATCCGCGCTTGTACGACGCCTGGCTGGAGGGGACGCCGATGCACCGGGTGGGACAGCCGGACGAAGTGGCGTCGGTGGTGCAGTTCCTGGCGTCGGATGCCGCCAGCCTGATGACCGGGGCGGTCGTCAATGTCGATGCCGGATTCACGGTCTGGTAGGCGAGGCGGACCGGGCGGCGTGCCGCCCGGTCCTGTTGGATCCCCCGGTCCTGTTGGATCAGGTCCGGCTGGAGGTCATTTCTGGTAGCCGGCCTGGCGCATCGCGCGATTGGCGATGGCGTTGGCGGATTTCAGCCCGCCATCGAGGCTGGTCGCGCCGGTGAGCATGGCGGCCACGATCTGGCCGATCTGGGTGCCGATGCCCTGGAAGGGCGCGATATCGACGAATTGCGCGCCGACATAGGGGCGGGGCTGCGCGGTCTGACCGGAAGGGTTGGAGTGTTCGATCGCCTGGAGGACGAAGTCCGAGAACGGCGCGACCTTCTGGTATTCCGGCGACTGGTAGGACGAGGTGCGGGTGCCGGGAGGGATGTTCACCCACCCGTCGGTCTTGGCGACGAGTTGCACATACTCCTTGGACGTCGCCCATTCGATGAAGGTGCGCGCGGCATCGGCATGGGTCGAGGTCGCCGGGATCGCCAGGTTCCATGACCACAGCCAGGTCGGGCCGCCCTTGAAGACGCCGGTCGGCATGGCGGCGAAACCGACTTGGTCGGCCACGCTGCTCTGCTTCTTGTCGAACACGGTGCCGGCGGCGCTGGTGGCGTCGATCCACATGGCGCAATGGCCGGTGACGAACAGGGAGAGGTTTTCGTTGAACCCGTTGGCGCTGGCGCCGGGCGGGCCGTATTTGGTCATGACGCCGGTATAATAGGCCAGCGCGTCATGCCAGGCCGGCGTATCGATCGTGGCCTTCCAGTCCCGGTCGAAATACTGGCCGCCGAAGGCCGTGACCAGGGTGGTGACATAGGCCATGTTCTCGCCCCAGCCGGGCTTGCCGCGCAGGCAGATGCCGTAGATGCCGGCGGCCTTGTCCGTGGTCTTGGCGGCGAAGTCGCGGATCTGGTCATAGGTCGGGGCGGCGGGCATGGTGATCCCGGCCTTGGCGAACAGGTCCTTGCGGTACAGGGTCATCGCGCTTTCGGCATAGAAGGGCAGGGCGTAGAGCTGTCCCTGATAGCTGATGCTGTCGCGCACGGCCGCGATGATGTCGCCCGCGTCGTACGCGGCGGGCAGGTTGTCGAACTTGTCCAGCCAGCCCAGTTTCGCCCAGAGCGGAACCTCGTAATTGCCGATGGTCAGGATGTCGAACTGGCCGGCATGGGTCGCGATGTCGGTCGTCACGCGCTGGCGCAGGACATTTTCCTCGAGCGTGACCCATTGCAGGTGGATGTCGGGGTGGGCGGTTTCGAACACGTGCGACAATTTGCGCATTTCGATCATCTGCACGTTGTTGACCGTGGCGATGGTCAGGGTCGTGTCGGCGCGGGCCGTGGCGAGGCCGGCCAGGGAGACGGCGACCAGGGAGGCTGCCCCGCCGGCGAGGAGGGCGAAGGTCCGCAGGACCGGTTTTTTCATGTCTGTCGTCATTTTTCTTTTCTTGTTTTTCTTGTTGTCGTCGGGAACGCGCGGAAGAAGAACGGCGGTCAGCTCATCCAGTTGCCGCCATCGATATTGTAGGTCTGCGCGACGATATAGTCGGCGTCGGGCGAGGCGAGGAACACCGCGAGGCCGGCGATTTCCTCGGGCCGGGCCATGCGGCCGAACGGCACGGCGGCGCCGACCATGCGCTTCTTTTCGCCGGGCTGCAGATGTTCGTATTGCGCGAAGCGGCGGTCCACGTCGTCCCAATGCTCGTTGTCCACCACGCCGGGGGCGATGGCGTTGACGTTGATGCCGTATTTGATCAGGTCGAGGCCGGTGCTCTGGGTGATCGAGATCACGGCGGCCTTGGACGCGCAATAGACGGCGACCAGGGCCTCGCCGCGCCGGCCGGCCTGAGAGGCGAAGTTGATGATCTTGCCGCCCCGGCCTTTACCGCCCTGGCCTTCACCGTCCTTGCCTTGCGCGATCATCTGGCGGGCGGCGGCCTGCAGGGTGAACAGCAATCCCTCGACATTCACCGCGAAGACCCGCCGGTAGCTGTCGCGCGTGATCTCGACCGTGGGGGCCAGGTCGAAGATCCCGGCATTGTTGACCAGGATGTCGAGCCGCCCGTGGCGGCCGACGACATGGGCGATCGCCGCGTCGATCGAGTCCTGGCGGGTGACGTCCAGCGCGATGCCGGAATGTCCGCCGCCGGGTTGTCCGTCGCTGGGATATCCGTCGTCCAGGGCGGCGGCCGTCGCGGCGGCGCCGTCGCCGTTGAGATCGCCGATGACGACATGCGCGCCTTCCTGGGCATAGCGCGCGGCGATCGCCTTGCCGATGCCGCGCGCAGCCCCGGTGATCAGTGCGGTCTTGCCCGCCAATGGCTTGGGGTTGGCCATTTTTATTGTCTTTCTTACTTGGCTGGGGGATCGCCGGCGGCATGGCCGTAGCGATCCAGGACGTCCCCGACCGCCTGAAGCAGCAGAGCGTCGGGGGTAGCCGGCAGGGCGCCGGATCGGACGCGATCGTACAGGCGCGGCAGGTACTGGCTGACCAGGGTTGGGGGCAGGGGGGCGGATGACAGGCGTGCGCGCAACGCCTGTACCGCGGCCCCGGCCTCGGCCGTCGGCCAGTAATACCGGATACGATCGCTGTAGCTGAAATGGCGCAGCAGGCGCTGGGCGTCCGGAGCGCCGGGATAATGGCCGGCCCAATGCGCGGGAGCGGCCTGCATGAGGCGTTCCATCGTATCGCGCAGCGACGGCGCGCCAGGGTGCAGGAAGCCCGACATCGCGTCCAGGCCGTACAGTGCCTCACGCAGCGCGAAGGTCAGTTCGGGGCCGACCTTGAGGATGGCGAAACCATCCCGCACCAGTGAGGCCAGGGCGGTGTCCGGCTGGTAGTCGGTCGAATGGGCCTCGAACACCAGGCCGGGCATGTGGTCCAGCGTGGCCGACAGGGCCCGGGCGCGGTCGGGCCGGTAGATCGCGACGTCGTCATGGCCGAATTCCACCCCGGGCTGCACGACGAGGCCCAGCACCCGGGACCAGGCGGCGGGCGCGTGTTCGGCGAAGGCGGCCTGGTGGATCCGCCAGGTGGCCAGCGCGGCG
>NZ_JABXXP010000041.1 GCF_013376155.1 Nguyenibacter vanlangensis | reverse complement strand
CCCCCGTGCCTGCCGCCGGCCCCGCATGGCGCGGCGCGATGCGGCGGGGTTTGGGGCCCCAGTCCAGCCCGCCCCAGCGCCACAGATAGGCCAGGGCACCGAACAGGAAGAGGATGAAGACGAGCACGGCGCAATAGCCGCGCCAGCCGGCCGCCACCGAGACCGGCGCCCAGGCGAACAGGAAGACCGATTCCACGTCGAAGATGACGAAGACCATCGCGACCAGGTAATAATGGATGGGCACGCGCAGATGGGCCGAGCCCACCGGCAGCATGCCGGATTCGAACGGCACGTCCATCGACCGCCCGCGCGCCGCCCCGACCCGGCGCATACCTGTCGCGGCGCCGAGCGCCAGCATGGCGGACAGCAGGATCACGATGGCGATCGTGTAGGACAGAAGCGGATGCTGCGTGCAGAATTCCGACATGGCCAGCACCGTTGGGGTTGACGTGACCAGGAAATGACGGACGTTCGACGGGTCAGACGTGAGATCGGACGTGGGGGGTGAACGTGGCCTGTCGCGGGCGGTTCATTAAAATCCTTCGCTTTTTCGCCGGATCACGCGTCCGTGTCGGTGGTAGCGGGGATGCTGTCGGGCAGCGTGCGAGACGGCCGGTGGTGCGTGGGGGGGAGTTATGCTGGCGGCACCTGGTGCCGGCGCCGGGAGAACAGCGGCCTTCGTTCGTTATGGGAGACCGTGGAAGACCGGCATTTTTCCGGAACGGGCGCATCCCCTGCCCCGCTGTCGTGGCCTGGCGGATGGGCGCGGAAACATGGCCGCGCGTTGCGGTCTTGGGTCCGCGCACGATGTCGTGCGCACAACATGTGCATGAAAGAGCCGGATCACAGCCGGCGTGACGGCCCCCGAGTTGCCTGTGATCGGCGCATGCCCACGCTCGACGGTGGGCGCGTAGGGTTCGGACGAGGCAGAATTGATAGTATGTCGTTACGTGGTTGGTTTATTTAACTTTTGCGTACAAGAGGCAGTCTCGGGGCTGGCTGCTGATATTGGGATGAATAATCCATCGCCGCAGCACGCCTTCGCGGAGCAGCCCTGCTTTTTCCATGACGCGTGCCGACCCGATATTATCCACGTCGCAAACGCCGCTGATCCTGAAGCAGGTGTCCTGTGCCAGGAGTGCGTTTACCGCTTCTGTCAGGACTTCCGTCATAATGCCCTGCCGCCACCATCGATGTGCCAAAACATAGCCGAATTCAATATGATAAGGCTTTACGTGACGCAGGCCGAAAAGGCCGCGAAAGCCTCCGGCCTGATCGCAAATCGCATAGGTGCGTGCCAGATCAGGAGATGTGGCGAGGCAGCCATCAACAAATTTTTCGGTTTCGGTTAAATTCTTATGCGGAGTCCACATCGTATACCGAGAGACTTCGGAATCCTGCGCATAGCCGTGAAATATTTCTTCCGCATCTCCCCTGGAGATCGGGCGCAGCGCATGCCTTGTTGTTCGAAGGCTCTCGGGCAGCATGGAAAGAGTATGATCGATAGGCGATCGGCAGCCAAGCAATGAGTTATCAATCGACTGTCCCTGGCCGAACATGTCACTGACAAGCGTCCCTGCCTGACCGACGTCGCGCTCACCCATCGACGTATTGTCACCAATATTGGCATCATCAACGCGCCCGGCCATGCCGAGCCGTGGATCATTGCGATGTCCGACATCCCCAGCTACCTGACAACACTGTATTACAGCGCATGATGGGGCATCGAGCCCATGTTCCCCGACTTCAAATCCAGCGCGGCTTTCGCCGCTTAGGCTCCAACGCAGTGTCTCAATAACCGAGGCCGGTACAGGGGCTAGAGCCATATCCATTCACACTGGTTCACGGATATGGCTCTAGCTCTTTGTTTTAACGAGCATCTTTATCCGACCGGATGAGTCCATCCGGTCGGATGATGCTCTAGCACCGCCGCTTTCTAGGTGTTTAGTCCCGGAGAGTGATGGTGCATCATTTATCCTGAGTCGTCAGGAGGAGGATGCGCTATGGCCACCTGCTAGAGCGACCGGTTACCCTATAGATGGCCTTGAAGCCTTCGCCTCGGATGTTGACCTGGCTTGCATCGAAGAACACGAGCGGATCACGCCCTGCAAGCAGCGGGTCAGAACGTCTTTGTCAACCGCCATCTCAATGGACCTCCCAGCCCGACTCTATGGCCCCGCACAAAATCACCGATAGGCTCATGGACGGCACCACAGGGTCGAGAATCTCTTCGGAAAACTCAATGACTGGCGTCGCATCACAACGCGTTAGGACCGCTGCGCCCGTACACTCTTCTCAGCCATCTGCCTCGCGACAACCGTTATCTTCTGAATGCCTTAAAGAGTCTTGACCCTAGCTCACTCTTCTCGCAGCGTCGACGCTGGTGGCAGCCTCACTAGGCGCCACGTATGCCACCCCACCGTCAGCACACACAGGGCGACGGCCGTTGTCGAGCAGAGTAAAAATGGCAATGGGGATAACGCGATCCGTAGGTTAAATCCGGCCAGCCAGTTGCACATCAGCAATCCCGCCAATGCCGAGCCGACTGCGCAGGCGGGCCAGATTGGGCGTAAAAACCGGCCCAACATCAGCCGCAGAACCTGACTGGTCGTAGCGCCAAGCGTGCGGCGCAGACCGATTTCGAACCGGCGTCGCGCCACGTCGAAGGACGCCAACCCGTAAGCCCCCATCGCCGAGATTGCGACCGCCACGCCTGACCCGATCACCATAAGGCGGGCTAAGGCCCGCTCCGGGGTCGCGGCATCCGCCATCATTGCTTCGACCGTCTGGGCCTCGAACACTAGTCCCGGTGCATGTCCATGCCAGACCTGCCCTAAATCCGTAATGACATCCCGTATCGGGCGCCCTTCGATCCGAACCAAGCCCGAGGCATAGTCATAGGGCCTTGATTGATAGAGATAGATGGTAGGCTCGGGCGTGCCACGGGAGGACGCAAACCGGACATTGTCCAGAACACCAACCACAACCAACGGACGCGGACTGTCGTTTCCGAATTTGAGCCGCGCCCCCAATGCGGCATGCGGGCTGGCATAGCCGAGTTTCGCCGCTAGGTTCGCGTCGATCATAACGTTCTGCGCCATTCCGGGCGGTGCTTCTTTATCTGGTGTGTCATCAAGGCCGTGCGCCGCATCGAGCGTGCGGCCCGCCAGTACCTCGATCCCCATTGTTTCCGCATAATGCCCGCCCGTTTCTTGCCAAGAAATGTCGACGCGGCGATCGGGCGTATCGGCCCGACTGACGCTACCGCCACTGGCAAAGCCACCGTCGCCGGGTAGCGACCACCCGGTCGTCACGCTCACAACGCCTGGAATAGCGCGAATCGCATCGAGCATCGGCTGGCGCGCTTGCTTTGGAACAGCATCAAGCGCACCAATGCTAACAATGCCGTTACGGGCGAAACCTAGGCTGGCAGTCGTCTCGAACCGCGATTGTGCCAGCACCACGAGAGCGCAAATACTCAAGCTGACAGCGAACGCAAATTGGAACCCCACCAATATTGTCCTGACCGAAGCCCCCGTGCGGCCGATCCCAGGCGATCGGGAAGCGGCCAGCATCGTTGCCGTGCGCACGCGCGCTAGTACAACCGCAGGATAAAAGCCAGCCAGTAACCCCGTTGGCACGATCACCAGTGCGGTCAGACCCAGCATCCAGCCATACCCCAGGGCGGCGGACCACCCGCCCAACGCATCAACTGCGGGCATCGCGAATTCGGCTAACGATAGAGCTGGCACACCCGCCATTGCTACAAGCGCTGTTGCCTCGATGAGGCACTCGACCGCTACCCGAGAGGACGTTGCCCCCAGCGTCTTGCGCACAGCGATCTCGCGTCCTCGCAAAAATGCCTGTGCGGTCAGAAGATTAACCGCATTGATGACGGCCGCACACAACGCGAGCGTACCGATACCACCTAGAGCTAGCGCCGCATCCCGGCCAGCTCCATGGCGCGTGATCTGATCGTCGTGGCCATGTTGGTCAGCAAGCGCGACCGGAACAACATCTAATCCACCGCCGATTTTGAGAAAGCTACCAGCATGGGCACTTATGAACCCGCGCAAATTAGCGGCAAGTTCGGCGGGACTTTCTGTCCCAAGCACGCGTACATATAGCTTACCGGCCGTCATGCCCCATTGCTGAAACGTCTGGAGCTCTTGTACCCATGTCGGCATAGCGAGCAAAATGTCAGGGCGGATGGTAGTGGCGGCCGGGATAGGCGCCAGCACACCCCGCACGGTAAAACGCATTGTGTGTTGCTCGATATTTAGGTTCAATATCTGTCCTATCGCAGCGCGCGCAGAGCCGAAATATTGCCGTGCGATCTTATCTGACAGGATTGCACCGTCAGGCCGGGAGAGACCTCCTGCCTCACCCGTTCCCAGCGGAAGCCTTACTACATTAAGGAAATCCGGATCCACAAACTGTACGTCCTGCGCGACCAGCACACCATGTAGGGTCGCCACCGCAGACTCTGGCGCGTAGCGACTCGCTGATACGATTTCGGGAAGCGAGGCTTTCAGTTCATCAAATAGACGGTATGGCGCATTGGGAAATTCAGATGCATTTTGGCCATGCTTCCCATACACTGCATCGACGCGGAACACGCCTTGTTGCGCCGGGATCCACCGATCGAACACGAACTCGGAGCGGGAGATGCTGAGCAGCACAAGAAACGTCGTGAGCCCAAGAGCAAGATTTCCGACATTAAGCGCGACGAAAGCCGGTCTGTTGCGTATAAGGCGCAACAAATTACGAAAGGAGTGCGAAGAAATCTCTAGCATTAACATGGTCAACTCCTCCGTACAAACAAACCTTCACCAGCATGTAATATTATTATCAAAAACCACTAAGTATTCAATACATAATCATTTATCTAATTCCGAAACCCTTAACCCTCGTCGGAGATGCGTCGGTTGTTTGCCCGCCTGAGCTCTTCAGCGCTTACAGGACCCACGTTTTGAACTTCAAACGGCGGCGTTAACCCTTGCCTTCCTCCGAAACGCTAGCCCCTCCTCCCCCCGCAGGGGCTGAAGAAATCAGATCAGGACGCGTGAACCGTTTGGATTCAATGACGGCGTTTCTCACCTCATTGCTCCGTCGACATAAGTGCATAAAGAAAAAAAGGGCAAGAAAACATCGACGCAGCCGATAATGGCCAGCCTGGTCTCGGTCAGTCCGTTTCCCTCCAATCCGGGCGGGGCACCTGGATTATCGGTCCGTCGGCGCACGCGGCGATATTGAAATTAAGAGCCGTTGCTGCCTGGCCAGTTTATTGTGCCGGGTCGGGCACCGCCAAACCGTGTGATGAGGCAGAATGTGCTAGCGTAAGGAGTTGCGCTTCGATCGCGATTTCCTGCTGCCGCGCATCATGTTCCGCACGCTCACGTTCGGCGGATAACACGGCCTCGCGCTCAATGTAGCCCTCACGAACGTGTTCTATCTTCTCACGTTCAGTTGCGATTTGTGTCAGTTCTGCTCGTCCAGCATCTGAGGTCGTCGAACCGATTTGAGCCTGACGCTGATCGAGGAGCTTCAAGCGCGTGTTCAAGCCGATCAGCGGCCCATGCACGGACCAATAACGAGCCATATCCTGGCTATATCGTTGCCAGCGTTGACGTCCTGGCGCGATGAGTGTCCCAGCCTGAGTGATGGTTTCCGCGTCGGTGAAGAGGAAGCGCGTTGTTCCGGTATCTAGCCAGAACATATTCGGATAACGAGCCGATAATGCCGCGATCCTGTTACTTTGTTCCAGGGTTTGAGAGTTAACTTCGGAATGATGGCCGCGCGTAGTTTGCGTAATGACGGCGTACGCGGGGGGGGATGTCAATGGGGGCGAATCTAGCGTATTGCTTGGGGACGCGGCCATTAGTCTCCATGGTAGACAGATCACGACCATCGGCAGGACGAGCATGCTTGCAAAGCGCGATCCGGTCGTCGTGTACTGATTTTTAAGGCCATGGAGCCGTGTCTTTAGCACTTTAAACTGTCTTGATGCGGCCGCGATGCCATAAATTCCCGGCGCCTCTACACCAAGTTGCAGTAACATCGCGCCATATCGGTGGGCGGGCACGGCCTGGCGCGCCAAGACACGCGTATCACACGCCATTTCACGCGCGTCCCGATAAGCGCAGACTGCGTAGCGTATGCCAGGATGGAACCAGAACACGATGTCGGCCAGGAGCGCAATCAAGCCGAACTGTAGATCCCGCCGTGCTACATGCGCCAGTTCATGGCCCAACAGGAGGCTTATATCGCTTTCGGACAATATCTGCCTGGTTGGCAATACGATGACTGGAGAGAAAAGTCCGGTGACGAAGGGCGTAACCGCATCGCCACTTACAACAATTTGTGGCAGACGCGAGACACCATGCTTGTGGCCCAAGGAGGCGTACAGTGTGGCGTGGCGCTTACTCTTGGTCGCGGCCGAAAGTAAGTCCCGCACACGGGCATACTCCTGGGTCGCGACGAGGAGCTTCGCTAAAACTCCGACAACCCAGATGGTCGCCAATGCTGTTGCCCAAACATTACCGCCTTGGGGATGCCCGGCTTCGGCAGGATAGGTCGAAGCGACCCTCTCACGCACGGCGGCCGGGAAGTCGACTGGCATAATGGGGGCGACCGGAACGCTTGGGAGCAGGTGCAGCCTGATTGGCGACAGGAAAAGTGCAAGCAAGCTGAGCGCAAGAGCCCACAGCCAAAGGGCGGCCCAGACATGAGGCGCAGCACGCGGAACCCATCGCCAACCTAGCGCCAGCACGATCACCACGAGTGCCGATTGAACAGATGCCTCGATCAAATGGTGAGCCAGCGCGATCATTCTTTCTCTCCCGTTCCATCGTCGAGGTGACGAAGCAATTCTTCGAGGGAAGCCCGCTCATCAGGGGTAATACTGCCGCGTTCGGCCATGAACGCGCAGAGTGGCGCAATGGAGCCTCCGAGAGTGCGCTCCACGAACTGGGCGATGCTGGAGCGGCGGGCATCCGCGGTTCGGGTTACCACTGCATATTGGTAAGCATGACCTCTGCGAGTCCGCGTCAAATAGCCCTTTGCACGAAGTCGCTCCATCATGGTCAGGACGGTCGAGCGTGCAATCGACTGCGTGCGGCCAAAGCGGCTGAACACCTCGCCTACTGTTGCGGGATCGTGCTCCTCGATGTCCTGAAGTAGGGCAAGCTCTTGCCGCCCAATTGTTGGCTCCATTCTGCAGATTCCTTTGTGTCGTCGAGACAGAGAACACAATGGCTACATCTGTCGTCAAGGAAAATTAGCGACAGGTGTAGGTAGAACCGTCGTGGGGGTGTGTCGACCTTGTGAATTCGGCCGAGGCGAGCGGCTGTGGGGCTGGGATGGCGTCTCGCAGGGTGAGCATCAGCCAGTATGCGGCGGTGTTCAGCACCAGACGGACCTGGTTGGCCAGTGGCGATCGACAGCTTGTGCGGTCGGATGCCAGTTGGCCCTTGTGAAGCTTGATCAGGTTTTCGGCCTGTCCACGGGCACAGTAGAGGGCGTCATAGAGCCATTCGGCATGGCGGGTGTGGCTCGGCGCGATCGGAGAAACGGATGGTTTTGACACTCAATTCGTAAACCCAATCAAAAGCTTATGCGATACCCGCCACCAGTCCCGACCAACCCCGTGAATAAGATGGGATAGCTCGTTGTTTTAACGAGCATCTTTATCCGACCGGATGCGCCCGTCCGGTCGGATGATGCTCTAGCACCACCGCTTTCTGGTCCATCGACGGACTCTTCACGTTTCGGGTGGGAAACGCTCGTCGCTCTATCGTGCGAAATGCCGCGTCAAATGCTTCGACGTGAATTTGGCCCCCCATGCGAACCGGAGCAGCGGGCCAAAACTGTTGGCCGCCGACGGTCCCACAAAATAGAGGCCGGGCACCGACGATTCGAAGAATCGTGTCAGCCGGGGCGTATTCTGTATCTCGGAGATCCGGGCGCGGATTGTCTCGTCCAGGAAGTCCAGGCGATTGATATCGACCCTGTAGCCGGTTCCCGCGACAACATGGTCCGCAACCATTTCCTCTTCGCCGCCGTCAGGCTTGACGAAGGTGACGGCGACCTTCTCCCCCCGCACCAGCGCATGCTTCAGGGCGAGGTTGATCCGGATAGGCACCTTGCCTTCCACCAGCGTGCGGCTGACCCATCCGGCGGCAGGTCCCAGATGCCCGCGCGTGACGCGCAGGCGGAAAGGCTCCGGCATCCGGTGAAAGACCGTCGGGAGATCCGACGCCATGCGGGACCGCCACCCAAGGCCAAGTCCCGAGCGCGGCTTGAGAAGCCTCGCATAGGCCAACTCTAGCCCACGCTTGTGATCCGGCGGGTGGTTGAACCAGATCTTGGGGCGCCGGGTCACGATCTCCACGTCGGCGCCTGCTTGATGCAGCAGCCCCGCCGAGTCCACGGCCGACGAGCCGCCGCCGAGGACCAGGATCTTGCGCCCGGCGGGATCCTTCATCCCTCGTGATTCAGACGTGTGGGAAACGAATTGCGGCGGCAGTCCCCGAAGCTCCGGCGGGAGATAGGCGTAATGCGTTATTCCGACGGCGATGACAACGCGCCGCGCCCGGATGATTTCGCCGTCATCCAGGCGAAGGAGGAAGCCCCCCTGGCTTGCCGTGATCCTGGCGACGTGCCGCGTGTCCAGATCCGGCAGCAGCCGCTGCTGAAACTCCCGCCCGTACGCATGGAATACTTCAACCGGGATGGGCACACCCACATCCGCATAGGCATGACCGTGGCGCCTGCAGAAGTCCCGAAGACGATTCAGCCTGAGCGGATCGAATATATCGGAGGCAAAACCCTCGGACTTGAGATGCATGCCGCTCGGCATATGGCTTCGCCAGACCGCCATCGGTGAGCCAAAGATCTGGAAGTCTACGCCGCGAACCGACAGATGGGCCGCAAGCGACAATCCATACGGGCCGGCCCCCACTATAACGAAGTCTGTCCACTTAACCATTATGTCGATCATCCCCAATCCGGTCGCGTTCACGGCGGAGCCGTTCGCTTGACAACGAGATGTCGGCGACCAGTGCGAGACGAAATGTCCATGACGCTCTCCGCCAGGAGTCGCTTCAGCTTCGTATTCTCTCGTATTCTCTCTTTCCAGAGTCTTGAGCCGCCGCGCTTCCGATACCTCCATCCCGCTGTGTTTCGATCGCCACGTGCAGGAGGTCGCGTCGCCGATCCCGTGCTTGCGGCACAGATCCGCAACCGTGGCATCCGCCCTGCGCCCTTCTAAACCCGGCGGCCGTCATGTTACAAATGTTTTCCACGACCCCCTGCTTACGTTACAAATGTTGTCACGATCCCCTGCTTACGCAAAGCGCCTTTCATAACGAACGCTTCGGACCATTCTTCGGAGGCTTGCACCAGCGGAAATGGCTGAATTCAGGGTCCTTATAGTTACCACAACCTGGTGGCCGTCGACGGCCTATCTCGCCATGGCATTCGGACGCGCCGGGGCGGCCGTATATAGTCTCAGTCCGGCCGGCAATCCGCTCCGCAGGCTCAAATTCGTAAGAGGGAGCCTGACTTATTCCGCATGGGACCCGCTTGGATCACTGGTGGCGTCCATAGGATCTTTCGAGCCGTTTCTGCTTGTACCAATGGATGACCGCGCCATAGGCCATATCCATTCGCTCCATGCAAAATCGCGGTCATTTGATGTTGCTACCGGTCAAAAGATACGTGATGTGATCGAACGGTCACTTGGCTCGCCCCTTGGCTATGGCATAAGCGGGACCCGTTATCCCTTCCTGGAAGCCATGCGAAGCAGGGGCGTCTTCACGCCTTCGGGAGCGGAGCTGCTCTCGGTGCGCGATGTGCGGAATTGGTGCGCGACGCAGGCACCTCCCTGGGTCATCAAGGCCGAAGAGAGTTGGGGCGGCTCGGGGGTTCTTATCGCCGATACCGTCGCCGAGGCCGAAGAAGCGTACCGGGAATTGTCCGCCCCGCTCGCCTTTCACAAGACTCTCCGCCTCCTGCTTGTCGACCGCGATCCCTTCACGCTTGCGCGATTTCTTCGACGGAAGACGCGCAACGTCATGGCGCAAACGCATATTCGCGGAATCCAGGTGACATGCATGGCTGCGGCCTGGCAAGGGCGGCTGTGCGGGATCGTTACGGCCGAGGTTCTTTCAACGCAAGGCCGCGTGGGAGCGTCTACGTTCCTGCGGTTGATCGGCAATCCGCAAATCGAGGCCGCCGCTTCCATAGCCGCGGAACATCTGGGCCTGTCCGGGTTCTTCGGGCTCGATTTCATCATGGAAGACGGTACGGGGCGCTGTTTGCTGATCGAGATGAACCCGCGGTCGACGCAACTGGGTCATATCCGGGCGCATGGCGCCGACCTCGCAACGCGGCTGTGCGCTGCCGCCGGCCTGGATGTGCTTGCACCCGACAATCGCCCGGACCATTCCGAGAGGATTGCGTTCTTCCCGCAATGCCTCCGCTTCACCGGGAGCGACGTGGACAAGTGGGAGCTTGCGGCCGAGGACATTCCGTGGAGCGAACCCGATCTTGTCGAGGAGCTGCTTCGTCTTCCCTGGACCAGGCGCGGCATCCTGGCGCGGCTTGAATCGCTCGTGCGTCAGAACGACGCATTCGGCTCGGCGATCGATCCGCAGAGCATCCGCGAGATTCGCGCGGAGCTGGAGCGTCGCCGCCCGCGGGCAACCTCTCCGGAGCGGCCGGATTCGACGGTGCCGGGACGCGTGGCTGTCGACGTCAATCGGTAGGCGCGTCGCATGGCCCCCGCGCGGCCGGGAGCCGGATGGGCGCAGCGGGCTGGCCAGGGCGAACGCCGGTGCGTCCAGCCGCTTTAGAACCCCGCGCGGCAGGGAGATGTTGGCCCGTTCCACGCGGTCATCCAGCATGGCCGGGTCAATGGTCACGAACCCCACCGCCCATCCGGCATATTCGGGAAGCCTGCGGACCGTATC
The DNA here is from genome assembly GCF_013376155.1 of Nguyenibacter vanlangensis. Lineage (GTDB taxonomy): Bacteria > Pseudomonadota > Alphaproteobacteria > Acetobacterales > Acetobacteraceae > Gluconacetobacter > Gluconacetobacter vanlangensis. Next base: position 2,665 of record NZ_JABXXP010000041.1, on the reverse strand, counting down.
CAGCGTGCGCGGAGACGGGACCGCGTCGCCTGCGTCCAGCGTGGCGTCGATCCAGCCCGCCGCCGCATCCGCCGCGTTCGCGCTTGGGCGCCATTCAAGCACCCGCACGGCCGCGACGCTTCCGGTCGATCAGGGCCTGCGCATCGTCCATCACCTGCCGGTGCGGAACAGACGGGCGCGTATCCGCCAGCGCCTCATGGACCTTGGTACGAAACCATGCGTCATAAGTCTCGGGATCGGCGGTCAGGCCCGGCGGCAGGCCGCCGTCTTTTACAACCCGCGTCAGCAGGATACGCACGGCGTCCGAGATGGTCAGGCCGAGATCGGCCAGTTTTTCCGTCGCTTCCGCCTTGAGGCGGTCGTCTATGCGAACATGCAGCATCGAGGTTTGCGTGGCCATGATCGGTCCTCCCTGGAGACCCGGATCGTAGCATGTATGTTAAATGAGATACAGATCTATCATACTCCCGGCCTTTCGCCGGGTCTGGCTCGTCAACATCTCCCAAACGTGTGAGCAGGGTCTCGCTACGGCGCTCGCCGTTCCCGAATCAGGTCGCCGCTCTTTATTTGCACGCCATCCACGTCACCGCCGTCAGGGACAACGAAATTGCGGCAGATTGGGTGGCGACGGGCAGGTTTGCCCGGAGTGGCGGGAATTGTGCGTGCTGGCTGATCGGGAAGCCGGAGACCTAGCGTTTCACGCCGCATGGGCTGCGCCGGCCCGGCCTATGCGGCGTGAAAATTCCTGTTGTTCTTGCATAATGCAGCCTATCCATGAAGACTTACTTTTGTTCGCCGCGCCAAGACGGGATTAAAAGCAGGAGGATAAAAATTTGTATTTAGACGCAATTGCGGCGCTGCTGATGGTGGTTTTTGCCTTCGTGGCAGATCAGGGCAGCCGATCATTTCGGAAACTCAAAGATTCGTCACCCCATAGGAGGGTGAAAATTTATAGGGTTTGGCTTGCAACTTCGATCCTGTGCTTTGGCGTTCTTGGCATTCTGATTATTTATTTTATGGGACTGACGCATGATCGTAATTTCCATGGTGGAATCTACTCGATTTACCATCCTTACGACGTTGCTTTTGCCATCCTGAAGCAAAATGTCAGCATCGACCAAGCGCAGTTGCTACCCCTTGGTTTCGGCTTCTGCATGGGACTTGCTATATTGTTATTTGTATCCAGGACGCGGAAGGGAAAGAAATTCTATACGACGGAAGCTGTCTCTACACTTCGGCCACGCGACGGTACTGAATCCGTCTATGTGATAGCGCTTATTATCAATGCCGCCATTTCTGAAGAGATTATGTTCCGAGGGGCTTTCCCGTCTTTGTTATTCAATATCACTCATAATGCGATGTTCGCCATTATTGCCTCGGCAATCGTCTTTGGCTGCATGCACTGGTATCAGGGGGCACGCGGCGTATTATCGACCTTCTGCCTGGCCGTCATATTTAGTCTTATCCTTGGTGCGGGATTCGGTCTCTATCTGGTCATTGCTCTGCATTTTGTGCTCAATATGATGGCGCTGTTTGTGTTGCCAAAACGATCTCTGGCTGAACCTGGGTGACGAGCGGATGAGACGGTGACGTATCGTGGCGGGCGCGAAGTCTGCCTGAACCGAACCTCCAACCACGTGAGCAGTTACCTTTCAAATCCTGGAACAAGACTACGCATAATTGCAATTCTGCCCGATGTTTCTTTTTCATTTTTATTCTTCTGATATTTTTTCGGATGAGTTATGCATATATTTTATCTGGACGTGCCGGCTTTTTTTTGTTTTGTCTGCGCGACGTCCGATCACATAGATGGCCAGATCATCGGATTGTGCAATGCGGTCAACGAATGTCGCGATGATACCAGAGAATCATTTCCTGCAGATGTAGAGTAGACATGCAATACGCCGCATTGTTTTTCATATCGGCCCTGTGGGGTGGATCGTTTGTTCTGATAAAGGTCTTATCTGTCGACCTAAGCTCGTTTTCCATTTCTGTAGAACGAACGTTCATTGCTGCGGCGGCATTGTCAGTTCTTGCGTTCACCAGAAAAAGGACAGTTCATTACGGAGGATGGGCGTGGCGCCGTCTGGCCTGTCTTGCATTGGTCGGTCAGGTGGTGCCGTTTACCCTCCTTTCTGTTGCCGGCCATTTGACGACGAGTATCAATCTTGCATTCATGATGGGCGCGGCGCCTCTGGTGACATTCGCCATGAGCGCGATTTTCCCGCCAAGGGAACACTGGAACGCTCTTACCGTTCTTGGGCTTTTGCTTGGCGGAATCGGCGTGGGCGCGTCCCTCTATAGTCCCTCCATCCCAACAATATCGTCCTATCACGTGCTGACCCATAGCACTCTCGGGCAAATGGCGGCCTTGGGTGCCGCAGCGAGTTTTGCGGCTGGAGCGATAATTTCCCGCAACCTGTCCAGTCGAATGGACTCGTTTCTCGTCGTGACCCACTCAATGTGTATTTCCGCTTTTGTTTTGGCTGTTTCCGCGCTGCTCGGAAAATTGATTTTTTCCACAAACATATCGCTCCCCAGCGACGGGAGGGAGCTCACCACCCATCAGTTTCATCCGGATGCCCATAATGGCGGCATTGGTTTGCGGAACTGGAGGAGCCTGACAATGCGCCGGACGCCGCGCGTGAACCAGGAGAGCCTGCTG
>NZ_JABXXP010000040.1 GCF_013376155.1 Nguyenibacter vanlangensis | reverse complement strand
GCGCTGCTGGAGGAGCGTGGCCTGCGCCCGGCGATGCAGCCGCGCGTCGACCTGGTGTCGGGCGCCGAGCCGGGGGCGGCCGACCTGGAATTCAAGGTCGAGATGGAACTGCTGCCCGAGATCGCGCAGCCGGACCTGTCGGATTTGGCGCTGACGCGCCTGAAGGCCACTCCGGACGCCGAGACGATCGACAAGGCGCTGAAGGACATTGCCGGCCGCCAGCGCAGCTTCGAGACGATCGACGAAGTGCGTCCGGCCACCCAGGGCGACGTCGTGGTCGTGGATTTCGTCGGCAAGGTCGATGGCGAGGCGTTCGAGGGCGGTACCGCCGAGGACGTGAATGTCGAGATCGGCGGCGCGGGCTTCATTCCCGGTTTCGCCGAGCAGATCGAAGGCATGACGCCGGGTGAGGAAAAGACCATCGCCGTGACGTTCCCCGCCGATTATTCGGCGGCCGAGCTGGCGGGCAAGGACGCGACTTTCGACATCAAGGCGAAGGGTCTGAAGCGCCCGGTGGATGTCGCGATCGACGACGAGATGGCCAAGAAGATCGGCTTCGAGGGGCTGGAGCAGGTCCGCGAGGCCATCACCAGGCAGGTCGAGCAGGAATACGCGCAACTGTCGCGCCTGCGCATCAAGCGCGACCTGCTGGACGCCCTGGCCGGGAAGACCGACTTCGAGGCGCCGCAGGGCATGGTCGAGGCCGAGTTCGCCCAGATCTGGCAGCGGGTCGAGGCGGATCGCAAGGCCGGCGAGCTGGATGAGGAAGACAAGGAGAAGGACGAGGAGACCCTGCGGTCCGATTACCGCAAGATCGCCGAGCGCCGGGTGAAGCTGGGCCTGCTGCTGGCCGAGATCGGCCGGCTGAACGCGATCACGGTCACCCAGGATGAGATGATGCAGGCCATCCGTGCCGAGGCCATGCGCTATCCCGGCCAGGAGCAGGCGGTGTTCGAGTTCTTCCGCAAGAATCCGCAGGCGACGGAGAGCCTGCGCGGCCCGATCTTCGAGAACAAAGTTGTCGATTACGTGATCGAGCTGGCCAAGGTCGAGGAAAAGGACGTCACCCCCGAGGAACTGGCCGAGATCCCGCCCGCCGACCTGTAAGCCGGTCGATTCCGCGATTCCCCGATTCTGGGTTCTCGATCCCGGGTCTCAATCCTGGGGCCAAGCCCCCGGTGCGGTTTGCCGCGCCGGGGGCTTGGCGTTGTTCCGCGGGATCCTGGGCGCCCGGGTTGCGGCGGAGCCGCGCAGGCCGTTGTTTTGGCGCGCGGATCGGCCCGGCGCAGGGCCGGCGGTGCATCGGCGTGGGCTCTAATCGCCGTGAAATGACGGGGGTGGGGTGGTATCCGCGCGGTTTATCTCTATCTTGATCAGCATAACCGGGGAATGACCCGGCCGTCGGTTCCGGCCGGCGCGCGTGCCCCGGCGCGTGTGCCCGCGGGACGATGTGTCGGGTCTTCGCGTTTTCAGGAACGGGAATGAGACTATGAGGGATCGGGATCCCGTGGAGATCTTCAGCAACGCCCTAGTGCCCATGGTGGTCGAGCAGACCTCGCGCGGGGAGCGGGCCTTCGACATCTATTCCCGCCTGTTGCAGGAACGGATCATCTTCCTGACCGGGCCGGTCTATGACCAGGTCGCCTCGCTGGTGTCGGCGCAGCTTCTCTATCTGGAGAGCGTGAACCCGACCAAGGAAATCTCGTTCTACATCAACAGCCCCGGCGGCGTGGTGTCGGCGGGCCTGGCGATCTATGACACGATGCAATATATCCGCAGCCCGGTCAGCACGGTGTGCATCGGCCAGGCGGCATCGATGGGGTCGCTGCTGCTGGCCGGCGGCGAGAAGGGGCGGCGTTTCGCCCTGCCGAATGCGCGCGTCATGGTGCACCAGCCGTCGGGCGGCGCGCAGGGACAGGCCAGCGACATCGAGATTCAGGCGCGCGAGATCCTGACGATTCGCCAGCGCCTGAACGAAATCTACGAGCAGCATACCGGCCAGTCGCTGGAAGAGATCGAACGCAAGCTGGAGCGCGACAGCTACATGTCGGCCGAGGAGGCGCTGGCGTTCGGCATCGTGGACGAGGTGGTGCGCAATCACGCGGCACCGGCGCCAGCCAAGAGTTGAGGGGGGTGGGCGCGATTTTTTGCTTTGCGGCGTCCGTCGGCTTGGGCAGGGTTGAAGGAAACCCTGACCCGAGTCAGGATTTTCGGTCCCGGTCCGGACGCCACGGCGTTTCGGCTGCCCGGGCGTAGGAGCGGTTATGAACAACAAGTCCAGCGATTCGAAGAACACGCTATATTGCTCGTTCTGCGGCAAGTCGCAGCATGAGGTCCGGAAGCTGATCGCTGGTCCGACTGTCTTCATCTGCGACGAGTGCGTCGAGCTGTGCATGGATATCATCCGCGAGGAGCACAAGACGCATCTGGTGAAGTCGCGCGACGGCGTGCCGACGCCCAAGGAGATCTGCAAGGTCCTGGACGATTACGTGATCGGCCAGTTCCATGCCAAGAAGGTGCTGTCGGTCGCGGTCCACAACCATTACAAGCGCCTGGCCCACAGCCAGAAGAACAACGACGTCGAGATCGCGAAGTCGAACATCCTGCTGGTCGGGCCGACCGGGTCGGGCAAGACGCTGCTGGCGCAGACGCTGGCGCGCATCCTGGACGTGCCGTTCACGATGGCGGACGCGACCACGCTGACCGAGGCGGGCTATGTCGGCGAGGATGTAGAGAACATCATCCTGAAGCTGCTGCAGGCCGCCGACTACAACGTCGAGCGGGCGCAGCGCGGCATCGTCTATATCGACGAGATCGACAAGATCTCGCGCAAGTCGGACAATCCGTCGATCACCCGCGACGTCAGCGGCGAGGGTGTGCAGCAGGCCCTGCTGAAGATCATGGAAGGCACGGTGGCCTCGGTTCCGCCGCAGGGCGGGCGCAAGCATCCGCAGCAGGAATTCCTGCAGGTGGACACCACCAACATGCTGTTCATCTGCGGCGGCGCCTTTGCCGGGCTGGACAAGATCATCAGCGCGCGCGGCAAGGGGTCGGGCATCGGGTTCGGGGCCGACGTGCAGTCGCCCGACGAGCGGCGCACGGGGGCGATCCTGCGTGACGTCGAGCCCGAGGACCTGCTGAAATTCGGCCTGATCCCCGAATTCATCGGCCGTCTGCCGGTGGTCGCGACGCTGGAGGACCTGGACGAGGCGGCGCTGATCGAGATCCTGACCAAGCCCAAGAATGCGCTGGTGAAGCAATATGCGCGCCTGTTCCAGATGGAGGGGGTGAAGCTGACCTTTACCGAGGATGCGCTGAAGCAGGTGGCGCAGCGGGCGATCGCGCGGCGCACCGGCGCGCGCGGCCTGCGGGCGATCATGGAGAGCATCCTGCTGTCCACCATGTTCGACCTGCCGGGACTGGAGAATGTGGACGAGGTGGTGATCAACAAGGATGTCGCCGAGAGCAAGACCAGTCCGGTCTATGTCTACGGCAAGGAGAAGCCGGCCGAGCAATCCGCCTGAAACCCGGCCGGGGGCGCCCTGTCGGGCGTGCCCCGGGCCTTTTTCCTGGCATGCCGGGCCTTGTGCCGCCCGGGACTGGCGTGCCGTTTTTCCCCGTCATTCGGGGACCTTGCCGCGGCGGTCCTGAATGACGACATGATAGTCCGAGTGTTCGCGGCTGCGAGCACGCCGGGCGGCGCAGGCCTTGTATGGGTGCCCGCCCGGGATCGTCCTTCAGGAGGTCATACGACATGTCCGATTCCGAGCGGCAAGACCGCGGCCCTTCCGGCGCGGAAAAGCGCGTTTCCGGCGCGGCTCCGGCCGAATCGAACGATAATGTGCAGAATGTTTCAGGCGGTCCCGACATGATGGCGGTGCTGCCGCTGCGTGACATCGTGGTGTTTCCGCACATGATCGTGCCGCTGTTCGTCGGCCGCGAGAAATCGGTGCGCGCGCTGGAAGCGGTGACCAAGCACGACAAGCAGATCCTGCTGGTGGCGCAGAAGAACGCGTCGCAGGATGATCCGGCGGCCGACGACATCTATCGCTACGGCACGGTTTCCACGATTCTGCAGTTGCTGAAGCTGCCCGACGGCACGGTGAAGGTGCTGGTCGAGGGCAGCCGGCGGGCGCGCATCACCGCGCTGCACGAGGTCGAGGGGTATTTCGAGGCCGAGATCGCGCCGGTGACCGAAGAGGCCGCCAGCGGCAGCGAGGGCGAGGCGCTGGGCCGCACGGTGGTGTCGCAGTTCGAGCAATATATCAAGCTGAACAAGAAGATCGCGCCCGAGGTCCTGGTCTCGCTGAACCAGATCGAGGATCTGTCGAAGCTGGCCGACACGATCGCCAGCCATTTGAACCTGAAGATCGCCGAGAAGCAGGAAATCCTGGAAATTCCGGGGGTCAATGCGCGCCTGGAACGTGTCTTCGCGCATATGGAGGCCGAGATCGGCGTCCTGCAGGTGGAGAAGCGCATCCGCAACCGCGTCAAGCGGCAGATGGAGAAGACGCAGCGCGAATACTACCTGAACGAGCAGTTGAAGGCGATCCAGAAGGAGCTGGGCGAGGGCGAGGAAGGCAAGGACGAGACGTCCGAGCTGGAGGAGCGCATCGCCAAGACGCGCCTGCCCAAGGAGGCGCGCGACAAGGCGCTGGCCGAGCTGAAGAAGCTGCGGACCATGAGTCCGATGTCCGCCGAATCGACGGTGGTGCGGAACTATCTGGACTGGATCCTGAGCATTCCGTGGAAGAAGCGCTCGAAGATCCGCCGCGACATGGATGCGGCCGAGACGGTCCTGGATGCCGATCATTACGGCCTGGACAAGGTCAAGGAGCGGATCCTGGAATATCTGGCGGTGCAGAGCCGCGCGCAGAAGATCAAGGGGCCGATCCTGTGCCTGGTGGGGCCGCCGGGCGTGGGCAAGACCTCGCTGGCGCGGTCGATCGCCAAGGCGACGGGGCGGCAATATGTGCGCATGTCGCTGGGCGGCGTGCGCGACGAGGCCGAGATTCGCGGCCATCGCCGCACCTATATCGGGTCGATGCCCGGCAAGATCATCCAGGGGATGAAGAAGGCCAAGACGTCGAATCCGCTCTTCCTGCTGGATGAGATCGACAAGCTGGGCGCCGACTGGCGGGGGGATCCGTCCTCGGCGCTGCTGGAGGTGCTGGACCCCGAGCAGAACGGCAGCTTTGCGGATCATTACCTGGAGGTCGATTACGACCTGTCGGACGTGATGTTCGTGACCACGGCCAACAGCCTGAACATGCCCCAGCCGCTGCTGGACCGCATGGAGGTGATCCGCCTGTCCGGCTATACCGAGGATGAGAAGGTCGAGATCGCCAAGCGCCATCTGCTGGCCAAGCAGGGCGAGGCGCACAGCCTGCGCCCCGATGAATGGTCGGTCAGCGACGATGCGTTGCGCGAGCTGGTGCGCAGCTATACCCGCGAGGCCGGGGTGCGCAACCTGGAGCGCGAGATTGCAACCCTGGCGCGCAAGGCGGTCCGGGAAATCGTGACCGGCAAGGCCAAGAAGGTGGCGATCACCCGCAAGAATCTGGAAAAATATGCAGGCGTGAAGCGCTTCCGCTATGGCGAGACCGAGGCCGAGGACATGGTCGGCGTGGTGACCGGCCTGGCCTGGACCGAGGTGGGCGGCGAGATCCTGACCATCGAAAGCGTGATGGTGCCGGGCAAGGGCGCGATTCGGCAGACCGGCAAGCTGGGCGACGTGATGCAGGAAAGCGTGGCCGCGGCCCTGTCCTATGTCCGGAGCCGGGCGGTGAATTTCGGCATCAAGCCGACCTTGTTCGAAAAGCGCGACCTGCATGTCCACGTGCCCGAGGGGGCGACGCCGAAGGACGGGCCGTCGGCCGGTATCGCCATGGCCACGTCGCTGGTCAGCGTGCTGACGGGCATTCCGGTACGGCGCGACGTGGCGATGACCGGCGAGATCACGCTGCGCGGCCGCGTGCTGGCCATCGGCGGGCTGAAAGAGAAGCTGCTGGCCGCCCATCGGGCCGGCATCCGCACGGTGTTCATCCCCAAGGATAACGAGAAGGACCTGGTGGACATCCCCGACACGGTGAAGAAGGGGCTGCGAATCCTGCCGGTGGCCCATGTCGACGAGGTGATCGGCCAGGCCCTGGTGACGCGTCCAGAACCCATCGAATGGTCCGAGGAGGCCGAACCGGTGGCGTCGTCGAATCAGACTGCGGGAATCGCCGCCCCATCTCTGCCGCATTAAATGTGTCAAAAACGCACCAGCCCCCCGGTTTGGCGGAGTTTTCCGCCATTGCCGGGGGGCTGGTTGGTTGACGCGGACAAAAACGGCTGCATAGTGCGGCGCAATGCGGTGCAGGCGATCACATCGGTCCCGGCGCGCGCGCAGTAGAAGAAAGGCGTAAAATGGAGAAGCCACTTAACAAGCAGGAACTCGTCGCCGCGGTGGCCGACGACGCCGATCTGCCGAAGGCGAAGGCGGGCGAAGTGGTCGATGCCGTGTTTGGCGCCATCGAGAAGGCCCTGTCCAAGAAGCAGGAAGTCCGGCTGGTGGGTTTCGGCACGTTCGTGACCGCGACGCGCAAGGCAGCCAAGGGCCGCAATCCCCGCACGGGCGAGGAAATCGACATTCCGGCATCCACCTCGGTGCGCTTCAAGCCGGGCAAGAACCTGAAGGAAGCCGTGAGCTGATCAGGCTCTGACGGTCTGCGGGGCTGGGGCGGCCGTGTGGGTCTGCCCTGGTCCCCGTTTCTGCGGAACCGGGGCAGGTTCCGCTTTCTGGTATAATACCTCGCTTTGGACCTCGCTTTTGGGGCGATTAGCTCAGCGGTAGAGCGTCTCGTTTACACCGAGAGGGTCGGCGGTTCGATCCCGTCATCGCCCACCATTCCGTCCCCGAGGGGATCCGGGCGGACGTCCGGAAAATTCGACCGAAAGATCCGTCCGGTCGGTTGACGGGTCCTGGGGGGAGGATTAAACACCCCCTCACGCCTTCGCGGGTGTAGCTCAGTTGGTTAGAGCGCCGGCCTGTCACGCCGGAGGTCGCGGGTTCGAGCCCCGTCACTCGCGCCACGGCAACGATGCCGGATCGTCGGGCGGCGATGCGCAGGGTGGTGTTCCACCGCGCAGTATTCGCCGAAAAATATTCACCAGAAAATCGAATTTAATATTGGTGCGGAGCGCAAGTAAAAGGCGCTGAACGTGCGTCCGTGGGCGATATTTCCGTCATCACGGGAATGTGCCCAACCCGACGGGGGCTGGCGCACTGGTCGCTTCGGATTCTTGGGTCTAACCTTCCGAGCGATGGAGCCTGGCTTCGGGGCCGGCTTCGTCAAGCCGCCGCAGCGGCGTGCCATCAGCGCGGGAGAGCCTCATGCAGTCCGTTCTTGCGGATTACTTTCCGATTCTGATCTTCGGTGTGATCGCGGTCGTGATTGCCGGGGCGATGCTGGGAAGTTCCCTGCTGTTCGGTCACCAGAAGCCCTATGCCGAGAAGGTTTCGGCCTATGAATGCGGGTTCGAGGCGTTCGACGACGCGCGGCGGCGCTTCGACGTGCGGTTTTACCTTGTTTCGATCCTGTTCATTATTTTCGATCTCGAGGTCGCCTTTCTTTTTCCCTGGGCGGTCAGCCTGTCGCGGATCGGCCTGTTCGGCTTTCTGTCGATGATGGGCTTCCTGGGCGTCCTGACGGTCGGGTTTGTCTATGAATGGTGCAAGGGCGCGCTGGATTGGGATTGAGCGAGGGAAGGGAGAGACGGGCATGAGCACCGCCAACGCGACGGGCGAGGCGCAGGACGCCATCGCCTGGAACCGGGACATGCTGCCGCCGGGGCCGGAGCAGGATGCCGTGATCAAGGGCATTACCGGTGAGATCACCGAGAAGGGCTTCGTCGTCGCCAATCTGGACAAGCTGGTGAATTGGGGCCGCACCGGCAGCCTGTGGCCGATGTCCTTCGGCCTGGCCTGCTGCGCGGTGGAAATGATCCATGCCTACATGCCGCGCTATGATCTGGACCGGATGGGGATCATTCCCCGGGGCTCGCCGCGCCAGTCGGACGTAATGATCGTGGCCGGTACGCTGACCAACAAGATGGCCCCGGCGCTGCGCCGCGTCTATGACCAGATGGCCGAGCCGCGCTGGGTGATCTCGATGGGGTCGTGCGCCAATGGCGGCGGATACTACCATTATTCCTATTCCGTGGTGCGCGGCTGCGACCGAATCGTGCCGGTGGATGTCTATGTCCCCGGCTGCCCGCCGACGGCCGAGGCACTGATCTACGGCATTCTGCAACTGCAGAAGAAAATCCGCAGGACAGGGACGATTCTCCGTGGCTGACATCGGACGTGACCTGACGGGCGCCGCCGCGTCCGCCGCCTTGGCGCGCGGCAGTCTGGGGGCGCTGGCCTTCACGCTGTCCACCGCGGTGCCGGGCATCCATTCCGCCGCGATCGAGGGGGGCGAACTGGTGGTGCGGACCAGCCGCGCGCGGCTGATCGGGCTGATGGAGATGCTGCGCGACGATCCGCGCTATGCCTGCGAACAGATGATGGATCTGTGCGGGGTCGATTACCCCGAGCGGGCGGAGCGATTCGAGGTCGTCTACAACCTGCTGTCGGTTTCGCACAACCACCGGATCCGGGTGGTCGTCACCACCGACGAGACCAGCCCCGTGCCGTCGGTCCACCTTTTATGGCCGTCGGCGACCTGGTGGGAGCGCGAATGCTACGATTTGTTCGGCGTGCTGTTCTCGGGCCAGCCGGATCTGCGGCGAATCCTGACCGATTACGGATTCGAGGGGCATCCGCTGCGCAAGGACTTCCCGCTGACCGGCTATGTCGAGATGCGGTACGACGAGGACCGGCGCCAGGTGGTCTATGAGCCGGTGAAGCTGACCCAGGATTTTCGCAATTTCGATTTCGAATCGCCATGGGAGGGCATCCTGACCCTGCCGGGCGACGAGAAGGCGCACGAGACCCGCCAGGGGCTGAAGCTGCCGCGATGACCGGGGTGAAGGGAGGCGACCGATGAGCGACATTGTCCTTCACGAGGATATTCCGGAAAGCCTGCAGCCGGGCGGCGGCGTGCCGGCGCCGGGTGCGCGGACGGTGGAAATCGATTCGCACGCGCTGAATTTCGGCCCGCAGCATCCGTCGGCCCATGGCGTGCTGCGTCTGGTGCTGGAGATGGAGGGCGAGGTCGTCGCCCGCGCGATACCGCATATCGGGCTGCTGCATCGCGGCACCGAGAAGCTGATCGAATACAAGACCTATCCCAAGGCGCTGCCTTATTTCGACCGGCTGGATTACGTCTCGCCGATGTGCGAGGAGCAGGCTTTCGCGCTGGCGACCGAGAAGCTGCTGGGGATCGAGATCCCGGACCGCGCGAAATGGATTCGGGTGATGTTCGCCGAGCTGACGCGCATCCTGAACCATATCCTGAACCTGACATCGTTCGGACTGGATTGCGGCGCGCTGACCCCGGCCCTGTGGGGGTACGAGGAACGCGAGAAGCTGATCGAGTTCTATGAGGCCGCGTCGGGCGCGCGGTTCCACGCCAATTATTTCCGCCCCGGCGGCGTCGCGCGCGACCTGCCGGCCGGGCTGGAGGAACGGATCGCCGAATGGGCGCGGCAATTCCCCGCCTGGATCGACGATCTGGAATCGCTGCTGACCAATAACCGGATCTGGAAGCAGCGCACGGTGGGGATCGGCGTGTTCACCACCGAGCAGGCGCTGGCCTGGGGGTTCAGCGGGCCGTGCCTGCGGGCGTCGGGCGTGCCATGGGACCTGCGCCGCACACAGCCTTATGACAATTACGACAAGGTCGAATTCAACATCCCGGTCACGCGTCAGGGCGATTGCTATGACCGCTATCTGGTCCGGGTGGCCGAGATGCGCGAGAGCGTACGCATCGTCGAGCAGTGCCTGGCGCAGATGAAACCTGGCCCGGTCAAGATCCAGGATCACAAGATCACGCCGCCGCCGCGCCGCGAGATGAAGCGGTCGATGGAGGCGCTGATCCATCATTTCAAGCTGTTCACCGAAGGGTACCACGTGCCGCCGGGGGCGACCTATACCGCGGTCGAGAGTCCCAAGGGCGAATTCGGGGTCTATCTGGTCGCGGACGGCAGCAACCGGCCCTATCGATGCAAGATCCGGCCCACCGGATTTGCCCATCTGCAGGCGATCGACGAGATGTCGCGCCGGCACATGCTGGCGGACGCGGTGGCGATCATCGGATCGCTCGACCTGGTGTTCGGTGAGATTGACAGGTGAAAGAGATGTCCGCTCATTCCCCCATTGACCAGATCGCGCAGCCCGACAGCTTCGCCTTCGATGCCGAGAGCGAGGCGCAGATCGCGGCGATCCTGGCGAAATATCCGGCCGAGCGGAAGGCCAGCGGCACGCTGCCGCTGCTGTATGTCGCGCAGAAGCAGATGGGCCGGCAGACCGGCAGCGCCTGGGTGCCACGCGCGGCGATGGACGAGATCGCCCGTCGGCTGGAGGTCGCGCCGATCCGCGTCTATGAGGTCGCGACCTTCTACCTGATGTTCAATACCCGCCCGATCGGGCGCCATCATCTGCAGGTCTGTACCACGACCTCGTGCTGGCTGCGCGGGTCGGACGAGGTGGTCGCGGCCTGCAAGGAGGCGACCGGCATTTCGGCCTTCGGCCAGTCCAGCGCGGACGGGCTGTTCACCCTGACCGAGGTCGAATGCCTGGGGGCGTGTGCCAACGCGCCGATCCTGCAGGTGGATGACGATTATTACGAGGATCTGGACGGGCCGCGCACGATCGAACTGATCGAGGCGCTGCGGCGTGGCGAGCGCCCCGCGTCGGGCCCGCGCATCGACCGCATGGGCTCGGCGCCCGCGGGTGGACGCAAGACGCTGACGGACAGTCCCGCGGACCATGCGGCGGACCATCCGGCGAATCTGGGCTGAGCGGGAGAGACGGGGATGCTGCAGGACAAGGACCGGATCTTCACCAACCTGTACGGCCAGCTTGATTGGCGCCTGGCCGGCGCCCGCCAGCGCGGGGACTGGGACAATACGGCCGAGATCCTGGCGCGCGGGCGCGATGCGATCGTCAATGAGATGAAGGCGTCGGGCCTGCGCGGGCGGGGCGGGGCGGGATTTCCGACCGGCGTGAAATGGTCGTTCATGCCCAAGGCTTCGGACGGGCGGCCGCATTACCTGGTCATCAATGGCGACGAGTCCGAGCCCGGGACCTGCAAGGATCGCGAGATCCTGCGCCATGAGCCGCACAAGCTGATCGAAAGTGCGCTGATCGCGTCCTTCGCGATGGGGGCGCACACGGCCTATATCTATATTCGCGGCGAGTTCTACAACGAGGCGCGGCATCTGCAGATGGCGATCGACGAGGCCTATGCGGCCGGGCTGATCGGCAGGAATGCGGCCGGATCGGGCTGGGATTTCGATTTCCACATCCATCGGGGGGCCGGGGCCTATATCTGCGGCGAGGAGACGGCGCTGCTGGAGAGCCTGGAGGGCAAGAAGGGCCAGCCGCGCATGAAGCCGCCATTCCCGGCGGCGATGGGCCTGTATGGCTGTCCGACAACGGTGAACAATGTCGAGAGCATCGCCGTGGCGTCGACGATCCTGCGGCGCGGGGCGACGTGGTTTTCCTCGCTGGGCCGGCCGAACAATGCCGGCACCAAACTGATGGCCATTTCGGGCCATGTGAACACGCCCTGCGTGTTCGAAGAGGAATTGGGGGTGCCGCTGAAGGAGATCATCGAGAAACATGGCGGCGGGGTGCGCGGCGGATGGGACAATCTGCTGGCGGTGATTCCGGGCGGCTGTTCGGTGCCGGTGCTGCCGGCATCGGTCTGCGAAACCGTGCTGATGGATTATGACAGCCTGCGCGCCGAGCGGTCGGGGCTGGGCACGGCCTGCATGATCGTCATGGACAAATCGACCGACATCGTCCGCGCGATCGCCCGGTTTTCGCAATTCTTCAAGCATGAGAGCTGCGGCCAGTGCACGCCGTGCCGCGAGGGCACAGGCTGGATGATGCGGGTGATGCAGCGCATGGTCGAGGGGCGGGCCGAGATCGACGAGATCGATATGCTGGAGCAGGTGACGCGCCAGGTCGAGGGGCACACGATCTGCGCCCTGGGCGATGCGGCGGCGTGGCCGATCCAGGGTCTGATCCGCCATTTCCGCCCGGTGATGGAGGAGCGGATCCGGGCCTACAAGGCAGCCCATGGCGGGCGGATCACGCAGGTGCCGGCGCAGGCACGCATTCCGGTGGCGGCGGAGTAGGGGTGATGGTGAAGGTTACCGTCGACGGGATCCAGGTCGAGGTCCCCAACGGGTCCAGCGCGCTGCAGGCGTGCGAGGCGGCGGGCAAGGAAATCCCGCGTTTCTGTTTTCATGAGCGGCTGTCGGTCGCGGGCAATTGCCGCATGTGCCTGGTGCAGGTGGTGCGTGCGCCCAAGCCCGTGGCGTCCTGCGGGTTTCCGGTGGCGGAGGGGATGGAAATCCTGACCGACACCGACATCGTGCGCAAGGCGCGGCGCGCGGTGATGGAGTTCCTGCTGATCAACCATCCGCTGGATTGCCCGATCTGCGACCAGGGCGGCGAATGCGACCTGCAGGACCAGGCGTTCGGCTATGGCGCGGATCATTCGCGCTACCAGGAAGCCAAGCGGGCGGTGACGGACAAATATCTCGGCCCGCTGGTCAAGACGGTGATGACGCGCTGCATCCAGTGCACGCGCTGCGTGCGCTTCGCGACCGAGATTGCCGGCGTGCCGGAACTGGGCGCCGTGTCGCGCGGCGAAAACATGGAAATCACCAACTATGTCGAGAAGGCGCTGACATCGGAATTGTCGGGCAACCTGATCGATATCTGTCCGGTGGGGGCGCTGACGTCCAAGCCCTATGCCTTCGTGGCGCGGCCGTGGGAGTTGAAGCGCACCGATTCCATCGACGTGTCCGACGCGGTCGGCACCAATATCGGCCTGCATGTCCGCGGCGGCGCGGTGCTGCGCATCGTGCCGCGCGTCAATGACGCGGTGAACGAGGAATGGCTGGCGGACAAGGGGCGGTTTTCGGTCGACGGGCTGAAGCATCGCCGGCTGGACCGGCCGTGGGTGCGGGTGCACGGCAAGTTGCAGCCCGTATCCTGGCAGGATGCGTTCGTGGCCATCGGCCGCCGGCTGGACGGCGTGGCGGGCGAGCGGATCGGCGCCATTGCCGGCGATCTGTGCGACGCCGAAAGCATGATGGCGCTGAAGGACCTGCTGACGGCGCTGGGGTCGAAGAATATCGATTGCCGGCAGGATGGGGCGGAGTACGATCTGTCCAGCCGGGCCTATTACACGTTCGGCAGCACCATCGCCGGGATCGAGGAGGCGGACGCGCTGCTGATCGTGGGGTCGATCCCGCGCCAGGAGGCGCCGGTGCTGAACGCGCGGATCCGCAAGCGCTTCCTGGCAGCCGGGCGCGGGGGATTTCCGATCGGCATGATCGGCGTGCCGACGGCCGATCCGACCTATCAGGCGCAGGTGCTGGGCGACGGGCCCGTCGTGCTGGCGGGCCTGCTGGATGGCAGCCATCCGTTTGCCGGGACGCTGAAGGCGGCGAAGCGGCCGATGATCATTCTGGGCCACGGCGCGCTGGTGCGCGACGATGCGCGCGCGATCCAGGCGGCGTGCTGGGCGCTGGCGCGGGAGGTCGGCGCGATCGGCGCCGGGTGGAACGGGT
>NZ_JABXXP010000039.1 GCF_013376155.1 Nguyenibacter vanlangensis | reverse complement strand
CGCCCGGCGCGCGGCCAGGGACTCGGCCGGGCCGCCATCAGGAGATCCCGGCCTCAGGCAGGATGGCCCCGGTCTGCGCGGTGATCCGTCCATACCATTGCGGGCGGCGATGGGCGGCGAAATCGAACATCTTGCTCTTGCCCTGGGCGCACAGATCCAGGTCGCAATCCGCCATGACCACCTCGTCGGCCAGTGTCTGCGCCTGCGCCACGATCACGCCGTTCGGATCGACGATGCAACTCCCGCCGATCAGCCCCGACCCGTCTTCTTCGCCCGCCTTGGCGACGGCCACCGCCCAGCACGCATTCATATAGGCATTCGCCTGGACGACCAGTTGCGCGTGGAAGGTCCGCAATGCCGCACTCTCGGTCTCTCCGCCGTTCGGGTCGTACGCCGCCGAATTATACCCGACGCACAGCAATTCCATCCCCTGCAGCGCCAGGCTGCGCCAGGCTTCCGGCCAGCGCCGGTCATTGCAGATCAGCATCCCCATGATGGCCTCCGACCATTCCGGCCCGGCCCGGAACGCCGGAAAGCCCAGGTCGCCATAGGCGAAATAGCGCTTCTCGAGCTGCTGGAACCGCGCGCCCGCGCGGGGCTCGACCGATCCCGGCAGATGGATCTTCCGATATTTCCCCAGGATCTCGCCGGCCGGCGTGACGATGATGCTGGTATTGAATCTCTCCCCCGCGGCCGTCAGCTCGGCATAGCCCACATAGAACCCGACTCCCAGCGCCCGCGCCCGGTCGAACAGGGGCCGCGTCCGCGTATCGGGCATCGCGCGTTCGTAATGGGCCAGCAGCGTCTCGCCCTCCAGCAGCCAGCGCGGGAAGAAGGTCGTAAAGGCCAGTTCGGGGAAGACGACCAGCGTCGCACCAAGGCGCGCGGCTTCCTCCAGCAGGGCGATCATGCGCGCCAGGGTATCCGCCCGGCGATCGTCCTTCTGGGTCGGGCCCATCTGCGCCGCCGCAACCCGAATCATCCGGCTCATCGTCACCTCATCGCAAATCGTCGCATCCGCCGCGCGTCGCACGATCATTCGTTGTCGCTTCGAAAGCTATTGCCATCCTGTACCAGGGGTCTCAATTATATCGACGATAAAAAATCCCCTACCTCTATTCATCGGACTTATGGATGAACCTGCGGCAGATCGAGATCCTCCGGGCCATCATCCGCTACAACACGACGGTGGCGGCGGCCCGGGCGCTGGGCCTGTCCCAGCCCGCCGTCAGCAACGCGATCAAGACGATGGAGGATCAGGCCGGCTTCGCCCTGTTCCAGCGCGTCAACAACCGGATCTACCCGACGGCCGAGGCGAAGATCCTGGCCGAGGACGCCGAAGCCATCTTCGAGATGCATGACAGGTTCGTCGGCCGCATCCGCGACCTGCGCGACAGCCGTGCCGGCCATCTGCGCCTGGTCGCGACGCCGCCCCTGGGCTATGGCGTGGTGGCCGCCGCGATCCGCGACACCCAGGCGCTGCGCCCCAAGATCCGCACCTATTTCGACGTGCGGCGCTACGAGGGCGTGATCGCCAGCGTCGAAACCCATCATGCCGAACTGGGGTTCGTGCTCGGCTTCAGTCCCCAGCCGGGATTGAGCGCCGAGACCCTGTTCGAGGGATCGATGGTCTGCGTCATGCACCCCGGCCACCCGCTGGCCGGCCAGGCGGCCATCGCACCTGCCGATCTCGGGCGCCATCGCTTCATCGCGCTGGAACGCGGAACCAAGCTCGGCGAGGCCACGCGCGACGCATTCGCCCAGGCCGGCGAACCCTTCGAATTCACCAGCGAGGTCCGCTACGGCAATACCGCCTGCGTGCTGGCCGAAGCCGGCGCCGGCGTCGCGATCGTGGACCCGCTGACGGCGGCGACCAACCGTTTCCAGCTCGCCGTCCGGGCCTTCCTGCCCGAAACCCCCGTGGCGGCGTCGGTCGTCTGGGCGGAAAACCGCGCGCTCTCCCGCCTGTCCCGGTTCTTTCTGGACCGCGTGCGCGACGTCGTCCGGCACGTGCCGCTCAGGGCGTCCCCGTCCGGCGCAGCCGCCGCCTATAAGCACCCTGAATAGCCGGCGCGAAGATCGCGCGTGATTTCCGCCAGGCGCGACTTTAGACCTGCGCGGTCGCTTTCACGGCCTTCGATCGGATGGACAGAGATATGGCTTCAGCCCCGGAAACCCCCATCGCATTCGTGCGCGGCCAGTTCGTGCCGCGCGACACCGCGACGATTCCGCTGATGGATCGGGGCTTCCTCTTCGGCGACGGCGTCTATGAAGTCACCGCGGTCATCGAACGGCGCTTCGTCGATAACGGGCCGCACCTGGATCGCCTCGACCAGTCCCTGCGCGAAATCGGCATCGCCAACCCCTATGACCGCGCAGAATGGATCGGCATCGAATGCGAACTGATGCGCCGCAATGCGCTCGATAACGGCCTGATCTATATCCAGGTCACACGCGGCGTGGCCGAGCGCGACTTCCTGTTTCCGCCCGACCTGGCGCCCAGCGTCGTGCTGTTCGCGCAGAACAGGCGCGTTCAGCATAATCCGCTGATCGAAAAGGGCGCGGCCGTCATCACGCTGCCGGACCAGCGCTGGGCACGGTGCGACATCAAGTCGACGTCCCTGCTCGCGCAGGTCCTTGCCAAACGCGCGGCCGCCCAGGCAAATGCCAACGAGGTCTGGATGACCCGCGACGGCTATATCACCGAAGGCGCCTCGTCGACCGCCTTCATCGTGACTCCGGACGGCAGGCTCGTGACCCGCACCCTGTCGCCCGCCATTCTGCCCGGCGTCACGCGGCGGACGATCATGCGGATCGCCGACCAGTCCGGTCTCGCCCTCGCCGAACGGCCTTTCACGCGCGACGAGGCGCTGGAGGCGACGGAAGCGTTCTATACCAGCGCGTCGACGATCGCGATTCCGGTCACGCGCATCGACGGCCGGATCGTGGCGAACGGCCAGCCCGGCCCGGTCTTCAGGTCGCTCTACGACCAGTATATGCAGCATGTCCTGGAAAATCCACAGGATTTCTGAAGCGGAACCGGATTTCCGCGCCGTGCTCCGGAGGCGGCGCGCATCCGCGCCGCCGCCGGCCATGCCGATCCGTCTCAGAAGGTCGTCGAGATCGTGCCGGTCATGGTAAAGCGCGGCATCGTGTAGAACTGGGTGCCCCCCGTGGCGCCCGGTCCGGCCTCGCCGTCGATCAGCGTGACGGGATGCAGGTTGGTCGTGATGCCGTTGGACATCGTACGCACCATCGCGCCGGTCAGGTTAGTGAAGCCGAAGAAATGCGAATCGTCATAGGTCAGGCCGAAATTCGCCATGACGTGCGGCGCCATGACCGCGTCCTTGCCGTTGGTCGGCAGGTAGGAATCGCCATACGGAATGTTCGAATCCTGCGTTGTGTGCAGATATCTCGCCCGTGACGAAATGGTTGCTCTGGATCGCGACCTTGTCCCAGTAATTCGTCATGACGAACTTGAAGCCGCCCATGGCGGTCAGCCTGTCATTCAAATATTTCGCGGTATCCTGCAGGAACAGGCTGTGCAGCTCATAGCCGCTGTCGATCCCGATCGTGCTGTGCGCCAGCTTTCCCGTGGCACCGTTCACCACGAAAGCCTGGTACGCCGCCCAGTTCGGGCTCGGATTGGTGCCGTCCGCCATCGTCACGCTGGTCGGCAGGGCGAAATTCAGGATATTGTTTTCGTACCAGTAGCCCAGTCGAAGCTGGTTATGCCGGTCCAGGTCATAGTTCAGGCTGGCGGTCGCGCCGACCTGGCGGGACTCGTTCGCCTGGAAATAGGGCGTCATCTGCTGCCCGGCCGGAACCGGCGTGCCGTCGGCGTGGAAATAAATGTTCGCCGGGGCCAGGAACCCGCCGGTCGCGCCCAGCGCGTCCCACCCCTGGCCGAAGGACAGGTACGGCGTCAGGTCGAAGCTCAGCCGGCGGGTCAGGACGGCATGCACCGGCGCGGACAGGAAGACCTGGCTCCAGTGGTCGTCATTGTCCTTCCAGTAATTGTTCAGGGCCTGCGCCGGATCGTTGAAATCCGTGTGGCCCCAGCCCTGGCCGGACCGCTTGGCGGCATGGAACTGCGCCACGGGGAAACGGCCCCGGCCGGTACGTAGTCTCCCTTATGGCGTGCGTCGCAACGGCGATGATATTGCAGACTGCGATATCGCGCCAAATCGGGGGTCATATGCCGACGGAAGTCGCCTTTGTCACGATCGGCCAATCGCCGCGCGACGACATCGTGCCCTTTATCCTGGACCGAGCGCGTACCCCGATCCGTGCGACCCAGTTCGGGGTGCTGGATAATCTGGATCAGGCCGCGCTCGCGGCGATGGCGCCCGGGCCTGCCGCGCCAAGGCTGGTATCGCGCCTGCGCTCGGGTCATGAAATATATCTGGACAGGGCCCTGACCATTCTCTGCCTGCTCGATATGCTTGAGGCGATCGACCAGCAGGGTTTTGATCTGATCGTTCCACTTTGTACCTGCCATATTCCGGAATTGCGCGCGTTGAATCTCCGCACGCCGTTCATCGAGCCTCAACGCCTCATGGATGTTCCCGCCATCTTCCTGCTGACCGGCCTATGCCGGGTCGCGCTTATTTTTCCCACCCGCCAGGCCGTCACGCACCGGTCCTATGAAGGGGTCGACACGGTCACATCCTGGCTTTCGCCGTACACCTACGCTCAAGAAGACCCCGATTGGACGGAAAGACTGGACGCCGTGCTGATCGGCGTCGATTTGATCGTCATGCACTGCGTGGGTTTCTCCGAAGACATCCGCGTGATGCTGCAGCATCGGTACAAATGTCCGGTCCTTATACCCCGGCGCGTGATCGCCGCGGCAATCGATCTGGTCGTCCAGGAGAACCCTGGTTCATGACGTCCTCTGGCCGCCCGGCTGGCCGCAAGGTGACGGATATCGTCGTCTATCCGCCATGCTTTACCAGCGCGCGGCGCAATAATTCCGTCGTCGAGGATACCTGCATCTTGGCCAGTGCGCGCGCTCGGTGAATTGCCACGGTCCGATGGCTGATGGCCAGATTTCGGCCGATTTCCTTGTTTGACAGCCCCGTCAACGCGGCGCGCAGGACGTCCTGCTCACGTGGCGTCAAGGGTTCGGCTGAATCGGGCAATTTGTCCAGAACGTCGGGTCCAGCCTGACGATCGCCCGCCGGCGGGTGCCGCGCATCGTGGTGCAGTTCATCCAGCGCGGTCCGCAACGCGCCGGCGACCAATCGGCGAACGGACACGACCGGGCGTTCCACCAATCCGGCCAGCATGACCGCGTGGGCATCGCTATATCCCAGCGAATGCATCACAATGATATCCGTATCGCGCAGCAGGCGCGCCGCCTCGTCCAGTGATGGCGATTCTCCAGCCACCTTGACCATCCGCGTGGTCTGCACCAGAGCCGTATTGACCGCCAAATTGGAATCGAAAGCGGTCGGCAGATGGTACATGATGCCGATCGGCCCCGGTCCCGCAATCAGCGCATTGATCCACAGGTCCGTCAGTTTCTGACTATGGATCAGCCGTGCCCGCGTGTCCCATGTTTCGAAAATTCCCGTGCTCAGCATGACAATCAGGTCATAGTCACGTCGATCGATAATTTCGATCAGGCGACGTAACCGCTGTTCGATAAAGCTCGCACGCACCGAGACGAAGCCGCCATGGGCCAGGCGGGTATAAAAACCACGTTCGCCCTCCCTGGGCCGTTGCGCACCGATATCGGTCTCGTCCAGGCCGTTCATCGCTCCATATTCGTCGAAATCCAGATCCGCCGCCTGCGCCATCCGCAGCACCTCGTCCAGGATATCGGTCCGCGGGGTCTGGCCGATGGTTACGAAGGCGCACCGGGGACGATACGGCATGACGATGGCTCCTCAGGGTCTACAGCTTCACCCGTATAGGAGGCGCCCATTCCCCGCACCTCAACTTCGTCGTGAAACGACCCATCCGGTCCTCAATGCGCTCTCAAATCCATGTGGCTGATTTATGCCCGCCTGGGCGCATTCCTAAGGATCGTATCAAGGACAAATTGCACGGGCGGCGTCACGCGTTTGTCGCGCGCCCAGACCACGCCCAATTCCATGACGATTTCCGACGCCGCGCCGGACTGGTTGAATCTCAATTCATGGGGTCGCTCCAGCATCGAAAGCGGCGAAAGGACCAACGCATCCGTCGCCATTTGAATCTGTCGGATATAAATAGGAGAGTTTATTTCCATGATTCTCTCCGGAGGTTTCAAGCCACGCGCCCTCAGGGTCGAATCGAACCGCTCGCGCATCGCCATTCCCGGTACCGGCAGCATCCACAGCCGGTCCTGATAGATCTTCCAGTTATCCAGGACCTCCGAAAAGCACATATCCCGGTCGCAGGTACTGACTGCGCACCATTCGACGGCCAGCACCTGGCTGGCAAGCCGCGGCCAGGATTCGATACCATGCAGATCCGCCAGGATAAGGTCGAATTTATTCGCCTCTAGTCCCGTGAGCAGGTGGCGCCTCATCCCGTATTCGCATCTCAGGGCCAGATAGGGATGGGCCTGCGTGATGATCGAACACCATGTCGGAAGACAGGCATGCAACGCCGGCGCCTGATAGCCGATGGTGACTTTCCCGCGCAGGCTCTTGTCCAGATACTGCAGGTCGGTGTTTAACGCGATCAATTCGGCGTCAACACGTCGCGCCGCCGTCAGGACCCGATAGCACAGATGGGTCGGCTCCAGACGGCCGCCTACGCGCTCGAACAGTCTGGCGCCGATGATCGTCTCGATTTCGATACAGGATTTGGATACCGCGGCTGTCGAGATGCCAAGCCGCGCCGCGGCCTCTCGCATGCTGCGCGTGCTGTCCAGAACCTCGACCATCCTGAAATGCCGAAGCTTCAGAAGACGTCTGATATCCGGGCGGCACCGACCTCGCGACATGGAAATAATTTTGTCACGTCTCCTGACATGGATCAACCATTTGGTTGACGCGGTGCAACCTAATTTCGCTTCGGAAATGGTTGGCGATTGCACATAGTTCCCTGCAGGCACGATGACATAAGGCGCGCTCCGGCATGACACCATGTTGACCAGCGGCAGAAACGGGCAGGCGAGAGCGACAGGCCGCCTGTCATTCCCGGCGCGGAAACATGCGCTTTCGGCTCAACGCATTATCGGAAAACCGCATATGATCGTTTCCGTCCGGTATCGTGGCGTCTCTGCTCTTGCCTGCATGATGCGCCGTGCAAGGCCGGCCGGTACGGTGCTCCTCCTCGGCATACTGGCAAGCACCGGCCTGACGCATTCCCTGCGCGCCGCCACGCCGCGCCATCGGCTCCATCCCGCGAACCGGCCGGCCGCACCGGCGCCGGCATCGACATCGACGCGTGCGCACCCCGTCATTCCCGCCAATGCCGAGGCCGTCATGGTCAATGGGGCCCGACGGGCCTTCCATTTCGCCGCTGCTCAGCATATCGCGGATTCCACGACGCGCATCACCGCCGAAACCCTCGTTCGAAAAGGTGTCGTCGGACTGACCGACCTGCAGAATCTGGCGCCGAACGTCACGATCCAAAGCCTTATGGGAACAGCCAGCACGAATTTCTTCATCCGGGGAATCGGCTTCAACGACTATACGCAGAATAATACCTCGTCGGTCATGACCTATATCGATGGCGTCGCCTTCCCACTCAGTACCATGGCCGCAGGCATGATGTTCGACGTGGAAGGGGTGGATATCCAGCCGGGGCCGACAGGCACGACGCACGGATTGGCGGATTCCGGGGGTGAGGTTGATATCCACACCGCGGACCCGACAGCGGCCTGGCATGGTGGCGTGACACAGGACATCGCCAGTTACGCCAGAAGCCGCACGGATCTGTATGTATCCGGTCCTCTGACGGATACGGTGTCATTTCGCATCGCCGGCCAGACCATGCATGGCGGCGGTTGGCAGACCAGTCCGGCAAACGATACCCATCTCGGCAACGCGGACGAGGGCGCATTGCGCGCCAAGCTGCGCTGGCACCCCGATGAGAAGACGGACGTCCTGTTGACCGGGCATTGGGTGCAGGACAATTCCGGTGTGGTCGTCGGCAAGCCGGTCGTCAATTTTCTGCCGGCCGTACAGCATATTCCGACATTGGGATACCAGCAGGCAGACTGGGACCTCCGGCCTCAATTCGCCAGGTTGATCGGCCGCTCGCCTGACACGATGCCCTCCGAGCATAATACATTCTGGGGCGCAGACCTCAAGATTTCGCGCGATCTTGGTTTCGGCACGCTGCAAAGCACCAGTGCCTACGAAACCGAGCGCGAAGGCGAATATACCGATCAGGACGGCACAATCTACGCGTCAGGAGATCAATACCGCAATATCGTCGCGAACGCATTCTCACAGGAACTGAGCCTGAAATCCCGCGATCGCCAGCAGCCTTTGCAGTGGGTGGCCGGCATGTATTACAATCGCGTACGCATGTTGCAGCAATTCTATTTCGATTTCACCGATTACAAGCCGCTGCGCGGTTACCTGTCCGAGACGTCATTCAACCAGAACCAACAGACATTCACGCAATATGCGCATATCTCCTACAGGTTGCCTTATCACCTGACGGTCTTCGGCGGCATCAATCACGAAGCCGACGATCGTCAACTGATCGGCCTGCGCACGGTGCATTTCGGGGTCAATGACCTGAATTTCCACAATGAAGGGGCCGCCGCGAATCAGTTTACCGGTACGGTCGGTGTCCAGTGGCAGGCAACGCGGACGTTTCTCCTGTATTACAAGATGAGCAAAGGATTCAAGCCCGGCGGCTTTACCGGCAACAATACGGTCGTTCAGGCGCAGTTGACGCCCTTCGGGCCCGAAAGCGTCCTCGCTTACGAGGCAGGGTTCAAAAGCGATCTGGTTCCCAACATGTTTCGTCTGAACGCCGCTGCATTTTATTACGACTATCACGGTCAGCAATATATCAGCTCGTACCTGGTGCCGAGCTATGGCCCGTTGGGAATGTTCGTCAACATTCCGAAATCTGAAATATGGGGTATCGAATTCAGCGCCGAGCTGCATCCCCTGCCACATGTGTACCTGACGCAGAATCTGGGGTACGAACGCGGAAAATATCAGAAATTCCAGGCGCTCAATTCCTCGGCGACCAACGCCTATTACACGACGCACGGCGTGTGGCAGGCCGTCTATACGGATTTCGACGGAGTCGATTCCGGTATTCCCAAACTGACTTTGAACGGCAGCGCGGATTATCGCATCAACCCGTTTCATGCGTACGAACTCGAAACCGGCCTGGATTGGATGTACCGCGACTCGCAGGCGCTGATCGCCGGCGGACTTGGGGCCTATCGCCTGCCATCCTATTTCCTGATGGGCGCCCATATGACGTTCCGCCCCGTTTCCGATCGCTGGTCGGCGACGATCTACGCCTCCAACCTGCTGAACCGCCAGTATTTCGTTGCGGGTGGCCAGGCCACGACGACCTATTTCTGGATTCCCGGTCCGCCGCGCTTCATCGGCGGAAGATTCAGCCTGAATTTCTGAACGATCGGATTTTTCATGCGTCCTTCCCTACGGCGCATATTCCGCAACGCGCGACTATTCTCCAGTTCGGCAAACTGCCGCCATACCCCAGACCAGGACCCCAGATCACGGAGGCCGACATGAAACCACGCCTGTCCGTCTCCGGCACAAGGGCGAAGCACATTGCCGCCGGCTGTGTCGGGAACTTCCTCGAATTCTACAATTTCATGGCTTATGCCTTCTTCGCGCCGATGATCGGCCAGGCCTTCTTTCCCGCCGGCGGCCATTTTATGGCGCTGCTCCTGGCCCTCGTGACATTTGCGGCCGGCTTTATCATGCGGCCGCTCGGCGCGTGCGTGATCGGCCTCTATACCGACCGCGCGGGTCTGGGGCGCTCGCTGATGCTGTCCTTTCTCCTCATGGCGCTGGGATCGGTGCTGCTGGTCTTCACGCCAACCTATCGGTCGGCCGGAATCATGGCGCCGGCTCTGATCCTGGTCTCCCGTCTTCTGCAGGGCTTTTCCGAAGGGGGAGAAGTCGGTCCGGCAACGGATCTGCTGTTTTCGCTCGGCAGCGGACGACAGGCCAGCGCCCTGGCCTCCATGCAATATGTCACCCAGCTCCTTGCCTCCCTTGCCGCGGTCCTGCTTGGCCTGATCCTTTCGCTGACCCTGTCGCACCAGCAACTCTACGACTGGGGATGGCGGGTACCCTTTGTCCTGGGATTGGCGATCGTACCCATCGGATTTTTCTTCCGCCGCGCCTTGCCGCCCATGGCCGGTTCTCCCGCTCGCCCGGCCGCATCGGCAAGCGACGAGCGACGAACGGATCCCGCCATCGTCCTTTTCCTGTTCCTGGCGGTCACCAGCGGGACCATCACCAATTACCTGCGTCAGTTCGGCGTCAGCTACGCGATCGCCGTCCTGCACCTGCCCCCGCGTACCGGCATGCTGGGCATGTGCCTCGGCCTGGCCGCCGGCATCGGCGCCATGGGTGTCGGAATCCGCTTTCTGGCCCACAGGCCGCCCGCCCGGGTGCTCGTCTCCACGGGATTCGCCAATGTCGTCATGGCTTATCCGCTCTATCATTTCGCCGTGTTCTGCCCCGGAATTGCCAGCCAGGTCCTGCTGAACGTCTTCATGTTCGCGTCCGCGGGCGTGACCACGGGGCCGGCCTTCGAAATCATGATGAATGCCCTGTCCGACCATCGGCGCGCGTTCATCTTCGGCGTGGTCTACGCGTCGGCCGTGTCGATCTTCGGCGGCTCGACACAGCCTTTCGTGACCTGGCTGATCGCAAGGACCGGCGATGTCATGGTTCCCGCCTATGTGGCGATCGCGGCCAGCCCGCTCTACGTCGCGGCCTTGCTGCTGCTGAACCGGCGGGTGGCGCATGGCACGCGGTCCGCCGGTCCCGATCCCGTGCCCCTCGCAGTCGAACTGTAACCGACCCCATCCAGCAGGAAGAACCCATGTCGGCTCTCGCATTCATGAAACGACATTACGACGAGATGGCGGCCTTGCGGCAGGACCTGCACGCGCACCCGGAAATCGGGATGCAGGAATACCGCACGTCCGACCTCGTCGCGCGCAAGCTCGGCGAATGGGGAATCGAAGTGCATCGTGGTGTCGGCGGTACCGGCGTCGTCGGCGTATTGCGCGCGGGGAACGGCGCCGGCTCGATCGGCTTGCGGGCCGACATGGATGCCCTGCCGATGCACGAAGCCAGCCAGCTCAGCTATCGCTCGACGACGCCGGGCGTCATGCACGCCTGCGGGCATGACGGCCATACGACCATGCTGCTGGGCGCGGCCCGCTATCTCGCCGAAACCCGGCATTTCGACGGCACCGTGAATTTCATCTTCCAACCGGGCGAGGAAGGCGTCGGCGGCGCCCTGGCCATGTTGGCCGACGGCCTGCTGGAACGGTTCCCGTCCGACGCCCTGTTCGGCATGCATAACCGGCCGGGCCTGCCGGTCGGCGCCTTTTCGATCGCGCCGGGACTGGCCATGGCGGGCGGCGCGTTTTTCGACGTCGTCATTACCGGCAAGGGCGCACATGGCGCCCGCCCCGAGGACAGTATCGATCCCGTCCTGGTCGCCGGGCAATTGATCTCGGCGTTGCAATCGATCGTTTCTCGCAACGTGCCGCCAGCCGATGTCGCGGTGGTCAGCGTGACGAAAATGAGCGGCGGCGACGCCTATAACGTTATTCCGCACAGCGTGACCATCGGCGGCACGGTCCGCTGTTTCAAATCGTCCATCATGGAGCAGATCAAGACCCTGATCGCGCGCACGGCAGACGGGATCGCCGCCGCGTTCGGCGCCAGGGCCGAACTGGATTTCCGGCTCATTTTCGCGCCTACCGTCAATGACCTGCGCCACGCCCAAGACTATGCGGACGCGGCGGCCGAACTCGTCGGAGAGACCCATGTCGATCGCGACGCCCAGCCCGTCATGGGGTCCGAGGATTTTGGCTTCATGCTGGAAAAAGTGCCCGGCGCCTACATCCTGGCCGGCGGCGGAGACGGTGCGGCGCCCCATCACCCGCTTTATGATTACAATGACGAAACAACACCCTATGGCGCCGCGCTCTATGCCCGAATCGTCGAGCGCGGATTGCCGCGTCGCAACGCGCCATGACGCGTATCGCCGCATGGCCGGATCATCGTGGAGAACCTGAATGAAGAACACCGATACCATCTGGAATTTCGTCGAAGCCCGGCATCAGCCCATGATCGCACTGAGCGATGCGGTATGGGATATCCCCGAATTGAATTACGGCGAATTCCGTTCGTGCGCCCTGCACGCCGAGGCATTGCGGCGCGAAGGCTTCCGTGTCGCGCACGATGTCGGCGGCCTGCCGACCGCCGTGATGGGCGAGGCCGGCGAGGGCGGCCCGGTCATCGCCTTCCTCGGCGAATATGACGCCCTGCCGGGCCTCAGCCAGGCAGCCGGCGTGGCTGCGCACCAGCCCCTGGCGGGCGACGGCAATGGTCACGGCTGCGGGCATAACCTGCTCGGCTCGGCTTCCCTGCTGGCGGCGATCGCCGTCAAGGATTGGCTGGCCGCCACCGGCACGCCCGGACGCGTGCGCTATTACGGCTGCCCGGCCGAGGAAGGCGGCGCCGGCAAGGGCTTCATGGTCCGCGCGGGCGTGTTCGATGATGTCGATGTCGCCATCACCTGGCATCCATCGCATTTCGCCACGATCTTCCCGCCGGCCTCCCTCGCGAATCTGCGGATCGATTTCACCTTTACCGGCCGCGCATCGCATGCCGCTGCGGCTCCCTTCCTCGGCCGTTCGGCCCTGGATGCCGCTGAATTGCTCAATATCGGGGTGAATTACCTGCGCGAACATATGTTGCCCAGCTCGCGCATCCACTACGCCTATCAGGATGCCGGCGGGGTCGCGCCCAACGTCGTCCAATCGAGGACAGTCATCCGCTACACCGTCCGCGCGACCGAACTCGACGACATGCTCGCCCTGGCCGACCGGGTCCGTAAGATCGCCGATGGTGCGGCGCTGATGACCGAAACCATCGTGACCAGCCAGGTCATCAGCGGCATGGCCAACCTGCTGGGCAATCCCCCGCTCGAAGCCGCCATGCAGGCCAATCTCGAACGTCTCGGTCCACCCCCGTTCGACGAGGCCGACCGGATTTTCGCCACCTCCATCCGGACGACCTTGACGAAGGAGGAAATCGCTGCCGCCTTCAAGGCGATGGACCTGCCGGTGGATCCGGACAAGCCGCTCTGTGACACGATCCTTCCCTGGTCCGAGACGCGTGGCCGGTCGATGCTGGGTTCGACCGATGTCGGTGATGTCAGTTGGGTCGTGCCCACCGTGCAGGCCCTGGGGGCCACCTGCGCGATCGGGACGCCCTTCCATTCCTGGCAGTTGACCGCCCAGGGCAAGTCCCCCCTGGCCCACAAGGGCATGGTGCATGTCGCCAAAGTGATGGCGGCCACGGCCGCCGACGTGCTGCGCGACGAGACGCTTCTGGCGCGCGCGAAGCATGATCATGCAGAACGCCTGAAGCGCCAGCCCTATGTCAGCCCCATTCCGGCCGATGTGCAGCCGCCGCTGGTCGTCGAACAGGCGGCCTGATCCTCTCGCAACAGGAGATCATCCGATGTCCCTCGTCGAAGCCATCGCCCGCGATGCCGATGAACTGACCGCCATCCGCCGCGACCTCCACGCCCATCCCGAACTGGGCATGGTCGAACATCGCACCGCGGCCGAGGTCGCAAGGTTTCTGCAGGAATGGGGGATCGAGGTCCATCGCGGCGTCGGCCAGACCGGCGTCGTCGGCGTGCTGCGCGCGGGCAACGGCGCCG